>JAFYDY010000111.1 GCA_017544545.1 bacterium | reverse complement strand
TCTGTGATAATCTTTTCGCCTTCATAAACGGCGATTTCAGCAAGTTCTTTTTTGGATTTCAGCATTTCATCAATTTTTTCTTCAAAAGTTCCAAGGGTAATCATTCTGTGAACCATAACGTTTTTATCTTGTCCGATACGATAAGTACGGTCGGTTGCCTGATCTTCAACTGCAGGATTCCACCACAAATCATAATGGATTACATTTGTTGCGCTTGTGAGGTTAAGACCTGTACCACCTGCCTTCAGAGATAATATCATAACTTTTGTATTGTCATCATTTTGGAATTTATCAATCAATTCTTCTCTTTGCGAAACTGTCAAACTGCCGTGGAAGAACAACGGCTCAATATTACATTCCTGTCCCAAAACCTTGCACAAGATGTCACCCATTTCTTTATATTGTGTAAAGATAAGAGTTTTTTCACCGTTATCAAGAATACTTTGAACAAGGTCAATACATTTTTCCATTTTTCCTGACATTTCACGGCTCATTTCACCTGTTTTCAGGAATTGGTAAGGATGGTTACAAATTTGTTTGAGTGCCGTGATAAGTTTGAAGATATTGCCGCGTCTGTTCACACCGGTAAATCCGCTGATTTTTGCCATCATTTCATTCAGAGTTTTTTCATACAAAACAGCCTGCATTTTTGATAAGTAACAGTATTCGTTGAGTACCATTTTTTCCGGCAAATCAGAAATAACGTTTTTGTCGGTTTTCAGACGTCTCAATACAAACGGCGAAATTGACATTCTCAATTTATTCGCACGGGAATTTTCTTTAAATCTCTCAATCGGAATTGCATAACTCTTCTGAAATTCTTTTAATGAACCCAGATAGCCTTTATTTATGAAGTCAAATATACTCCACAATTCCGTCAGCCTATTTTCAACCGGAGTACCTGTCATTGCAATTTTTACATCCGACTTCAGCATTTTAATAGCAAGTGTTTGGGCAGTATCCGGATTTTTAATATTCTGGGCTTCATCAACAATAATTACACCCCAAGACTGTTTTTTCAATTCTTCAACATCAATTCTCATAATAGCGTACGTTGTAAGAATTACATCGTGCTCAACATCAAGTTTTCTGTCAGTCCCGTGATAAATAACGGCATCAAGACTTGGCGCAAACATCTGCAGCTCCTTCATCCAGTTACCCATCAGGGTTGTCGGACATATGACAAGAACAGGTTTTTTCAGTTTGCCCTCTTCCTTCATTTTGAGAATTAAACTGATTACCTGAATTGTTTTACCAAGCCCCATATCATCAGCCATACAAGAACCAAAGCCTTTGGAAACGTTTGTCCATAACCATTTTAATCCTACCTGCTGATATGGTCTTAATTCGCCTTTTAATTCTTTTGGCTCAGTAACTTCAACAGGTTTTGTAAAATCGTTCAGAACTCTTGTGAAGGCTGCATCGTAATCAAAATCATACTGTTCAAACTGACCGGACAGGGAGGCATGGATAAGCTCCATTCTTGACATTGATTTGAGATTTGATTTTGCAATCTGCTCAAATATTTTCTTGCTTTCTTCCTGATCAATCAGCACATATTTATTCTTGTATTTTATTAAACCGTTATTCTTTTCAAGTAATTTTTGGTATTCTTCAATAGAAATTTTTTCATTTCCTATGGCAATTTCGTATGAAAAATCCAAAATATCATCAAGAGAAACTCTACCCGACGAATTATTATTTATCAAATCAGCCAAATCGCCGGATCTTGCCTCTTTAACTTTTGCATTAATAGAAGCACGTGGGATTATTATATTTGTCAATTCCTCAGGCAATACCACCTCAATCTGAGCTTTCTGAAGGTAATATGCCGTCTGAGTTATAATCTTATAAACTTCATTAAGGTTCAAATCCAGATATAATTTATCTTCATCCTCAAATAAATCCTCAAGCTCGGGCATATAACGAAGGGCATAATTTAATTGTTTTTCAACAATTCTTGAAATATCGGAGGCTTTTGCCCCAAAAACTTCTTCATCCGTATACAATTTGTCGATTAGGACGCTCTCATTATTTTTCCTGTCTTTTATATGAACTTTAAGGCGGAATAATTCATCTTCGAGTTTTTCAATCTTAAAGAACGGAATAACATCATATTTACCCAAATACAATTCGTCAAACCACTGAGCAAAGCTTTCCGCAATATCTTTTCCTTTTAACATTGATCTTTGCTCAAGATCCTTCAGCATATACGTACCGGATTTTACATCTTTGAACCGATACATTTTAATCCCTAAGAATTTATAAATAACGTAATTTAAGTATGTATATATAAATTCATAGACGAAATTTTTGGGTTTTTCACCCTCAATAAATAAATCATCCGGCATACATTCTTCAAACATATTGATTATTCTTGCCATTTTCTGATTGTTTATAATCGGTTCATAAATTATACGAAACATCTGACCGTGACGTTTTACGGTCGGAATAAAATATAATTTTTCAATAAGCTTCATAACAAAATATGTGAGCTTGTTCAAATATATAAATGTCGGTGTCAAATCGGCAATATCAACCACATTACCAAAGCCTCCGAAATAATCCATAACCAAATCCCAGGCCATAAAATACCCGACTTTATCTCCCAAAACTTCCGATTTGAAACGGAACAATGAACCTTTTGATTTTAAATAATACTGAAAATTGTTTGTCGGGGTGACAAAAAACATAGGCTTGTGCCCGCACCAATCGTGAATTGCACCGGTCCTGCCGGTCAGATAAAAGTTCGTATCACGTGTCGGCGAATTAGGGCTCAAAAAGATTCCTGCAAACTCATCCTCAACAATTTGATAAATCATACTCAGGGTGTAGCGAAAATCCTTATTCTTAAAGTTTTCGGGATTTTCACTCAGATTGAAGAACAATTCATCAACATTATTCTTTTTAAACGAAAAATCTATTTCCAGGTCTTCTATCTTATTTGCCATTTTACACCTTTATTTTATCAACGATACACCCGTCATTTCTTTTGGCTGACTAATACCCAAAAGCTGAAGAACTGTCGGTGCAACATCACACAAAGCACCGCCCTCTCTCAAATTCAGAGCTTTATCAGCATTTATCAAAACAAACGGAACGTCATTTGTTGTGTGTGCAGTCTGAGGTTTTCCGGTTTCTTCATCAACCATAACTTCAGCGTTTCCGTGGTCGGCAGTCAGAAGCATCACAATACCCTTTTCTTTGCACGCATTTGCGATTTTTCCGACACATTCATCAACAACTTCGCAAGCCTTTGTTGCTGCTTCAATAACGCCCGTATGACCTACCATATCCGGATTTGCAAAGTTTACCAAAATAAATTGATATTTCGGATTATCAATAGCTTTTAATACATTTTCACAAACCTCAGGCGCACTCATTTCAGGCTGCAGGTCATATGTCGGTACCTTCGGAGATGCAACAAGAATTCTGTCTTCGTGCGGCTGCGGCTTATCTATACCACCGTTAAAGAAAAATGTAACGTGAGCATATTTCTCGGTTTCAGCTGTTCTGAACTGATTTATTCCGTTAGCTTCCAATACATCACCCAAAATATTTACCAATTTTTCTTTCGGAAAAGCAACAGGGAATGTAAATGTCGCTTCGTAACTTGTCATTGTGGTATACAAAATATTTTTCAAAACTTTTTTTCTGTTAAAACCGTCAAAATCAGCAAAATTCATTGCCTTGGTAATCTCTCTTGCCCTGTCGGGACGGTAGTTAAAGAAAATTATTGAATCATTGTCATGAATTCTTGATTCTTCGCCACCAATAACAGTCGGTAATACAAATTCATCGGTATCACCTCTGTCGTAAGAAGCTTTAATGCCTTCAACTGCAGTTAAAGCGTGTTCACCTTCACCTAATAACAAAGCATTGTAACCTTTTTCAACTCTTTCCCAACGATTATCACGATCCATTATATAATAACGGCCGATAACTGTTGCAACAGCCGGTAAACTGTATTTTTTAAGCTCATCTTCAACAATCTGAACATATTCACAAGCGCTTGCCGGAGGAGTATCACGACCGTCCAGAAATGCGTGAACATATACTTTCGTCAGGCCGTTATCTGCCGCCATTTTTATTAAAGCCAACAAATGATCCAATGATGAATGTACGCCGCCTGTTGAAACAAGTCCATACAAGTGTAATGCTGAATTATTTTTCTTTGCGTGTTCAATAGCAGCCATAAATCTTTCGTTTTTGAAAAAGCTGCCATCTTTTATTGCATTATTAATCTTTGACAAATCCTGATAAACGATACGACCGGCACCTAAATTAAGGTGTCCTACTTCACTGTTACCCATTTGTCCTGCCGGAAGTCCGACATTTTCGCCGTCAGCTTTTATATGTACAAATTTTTCTTCTCTTTCCAGTTTCGGAACATTTACGGGGTTTGATAATTTTGTTGCATCATATTTTTCAGCACCAGTGGAAATCCCCCACCCGTCCATAATACAAAGTAATACTCTGTTTGTCATTTTTTATCCCTCTTTTAATCTCTACCTTAGATTAAGTGTATCAAGAACATACCTTAAATTCAAGAGTTCACCATTTTACAAATTGCCCATTCTCATAAATAATTGTAGAATTTAATAAAAGGGAGGGTATTATATGAAATGTAGTAAATGTGGTGCAGATTTTGAAATATACAACAGTAACGGACTTAAAGTTCCGTACTGTCCGGAAACAAAAGAAGTTTTTTTAAAGTTTCCGATACTGAAATCTATGTCAGAAAAAATGGATCTCAAAACCGACATAGTTAATCCGAATGAACTTGAACCGGTAAATTTGAAGGAAGAACCCGTCGTATGTTCAGCCTGCGGACAAACAATGGAAAAAGTTTATTTTAACGGTGTTGTTATAGATAAATGTCCGGCTTGTCAGGGAATTTTATTTGACAACGGAGAACTGAGCAGATTCTTCAAAATCTTTATGAAACAAAAACCTGAGGTAATGGATAACCTGAAATTCATAGATACTTATTGTCAGGAAAACAGCAACGATAGATTGGTCAGTCAGGAAATAGAAATTCAAAGCAAAGAAAAAGAATATCCGGCAACATCATACAACGGATTTTTCATGTTGTTTTTACTCCTTGGTATCGGCCTTTTCTTCTTGTTGCTAACCTTTGGCGGAGTCTTTTTCCCGGGACTTTCTATCCTTGGAATTCCGGGAATTATCGTCACGGTATTCGCTTTAAAAGGACTTAAACTTCTAAAACCACAAGAAGCTATGGTCTTGACAGTCTTTGGTAAATACGTGGGAACACTGAAAGGTGCAGGTTTTCACTACGTTAATCCGTTTGCCTCAAGCGTAACATTCTTTGAGCCAATCTCACTTAAAGCCAGAACTCTTGATAACGGGAAACAAAAAATTAACGATGAAATCGGTAACCCGATAGAAGTCGGTATTATCGTTATATGGGAGGTTCAGGATACCGCAAAAGCAATATTTAACGTTGATGATTACACTAACTTCCTGTCATCTCAAAGCGATTCCGCACTCCGTAATATCGTCAGAATGTATCCTTATGATGCTCCGGAAGACAGCGGTGTTCAATCACTCCGCGGCGACAGTCAGGAAATTTCTGCAAAACTTAAACATGAAATTCAACGTAACGTAAGAGTTGCAGGACTTAACATCATTGATGCTAAAATTACTCACCTAGCTTATGCTCCGGAAATTGCAGTTGCGATGCTTCAAAGACAACAGGCTTCAGCTGTTATTGATGCTAAAAAGACAATCGTTGAAGGAGCAGTTGGCATGGTTGAAATGGCACTTAACAAACTAAGTTCAAACAATATTGTTAATCTTGACGAATCTGAAAAAGCAAAAATGGTTAATAATTTGCTCGTAACCCTTTGCTCAAATAAAGAAGCTCAACCTGTCGTCAGAAGCGGGGGCTAGGGGTAAATATTATATAGTTACATTTTGTTTGTACAATTTGGGCGGCTCTCCCTGCAGGAGAGCGCCCATTTCGCATTAAGCGCCAACGCTCACACTTACAACGAAAACTCAACGTTTCCGTTGATGCGTGTTCGTCTCTCGCTTCACTCGTGGCTCTGCGAAATGGGCAAAAAAAAAGCTTCTTTAATAGAAGCTTCCTTGGAATCTGTTACAATTCCTCGTGTAAAAGATTAGTAGGTAGAAAGTAGAAGGTAGTAGTTATATATAAATTAGATTTATATATCGTTTGTATATATTATGAAAGTATTTTTTATATACAAAATTGCTCGCGCCATAATTATTCGTTACATTTATTTACAAACGCAACGAAAAATTTTGGTTAATTCACTATAAATTCTATGCAGCTCTATATGATCCAAGATAGCGTAAGAATAAAGTTTTCGGGGCTATTTCATCCATTGCTTTTTGCAGTTGGGTATTAGCTATATGTCCGTCAATATTAACCACAAATATATATTCATCCATCTTTGTTTTTGAAGGATATGATGAAATGTGGTTCATGTTTACATTATTTTCCAAAAATACCTTTAGTATCTCCAACAAAGCTCCCGGTGTATTATTTGTTCTGAAAGCTATTGTTGTCTTATCTTTTCCGGTTGGTTCCGTTTTTATATCCCCAATAAGAATATAACGGGTTTGGTTGTACTTATCGTCATGGATGTTTTCTTTCAGAATATTAAGCATACATGCCTGCGCAATTTTTCTGTTACCTATAGATGCATAAGTCAGATTGTGATTATTTAATTCATGTGCCGCCTCCAGCATAGAGGGAGATTCAATTATATTAAGATTACGCGGCATCTCGTTATTTATGAACTCACCACATTTACCCAAAAGTCTTGGAGGTGCAACAAGACCGGTAATAGAGTAAAATTCCGTTGTTTTGGATAACAAACAATATTCAACCGGCATAATAATTTCCGATATAATCTTCAAATTCTGATTATTCGACAATATTATACTGTCTATAGATTCTCTGATTGAACCGTCAATTGTGTTTTCAACAGGCAGAACACCAACCGTATCAGCTATATTCCGTGCAACATATTCAACTATTTGTTTAATCGTACCAAGAGGAGTTGCATAACAATTCATGTTGTACATCCTGCAATACTCATCTTTCGCCATCTCCGAAAAAGAGTTCACAGGTTCCAGATACGCAATATTTTTTATCATCTCAAAATTGTTCATTTTTACTTTACCCCGCTGCAGTTAATTTAATTATACTACAAAATTGTTACAGAATTGTTATAATTGTAGTAAATTACTTGCTAAATTTTTTCAGATTAAGTATAATAAGTACACTTGTTTTAAAATTTAGTTCACAGTTTGTTAAAGTTTTGAAACATTACCCGAGAAAAATGGCAATTTGGAATAGTTTGTTGTTTTTTTCTACATATAAGAAAAGGTTTAGTAATTAGTAGGGATTATGTCTGTACAACCAATCATACCAAGCATAGAAGATAATAACCACGCGCAAAAAGGCCAAATAAAAATTCAGCCTCAGCAAGCTGCGCGCTATACTAAAACCATGCCCGCAGCTCAGGATTCCGTATCCTTTACAGGTGCCGGAATGAACCCGATTGTCGGGCTTATGGACTTCATTGAGCAGGGTGGTTATGCAGCATCCTTCATTATTCAAGACGGCTTAGGATTTATTACTCCTCGTGTCGGAAAAGGTTTATTGCGCGGAAGCCTTAAAACTGACGAAAACGGACAGCCTGTTCTGGATGAAAACGGCAAACAAAAACGTGAACTGAACTGGCAGTTGGCAAGAAAAGAATTCCTTCGTGAAATAATCACCGGCCCAAGTGCATTCCTGATTCCATGTGCAATGTTTTATGGTATCAAAAAGTGGGGTGGTGCCGCTAATAATGTTAAATTGAACTATATTAACGGCTTTGAAAAACCGTTTACAAAATTCGCTCAGGACAACGCAAGCCAACTCGCAGGCGATGTTAAACTTGATAAACTTGATAAACAACAATTCTACAAAAATGTTTATGCAGAAGTTATAGAACGCAGCATCAATTCGAAATTACCTGAAGCTGAAAGAATTCTTCCTAAAGAAGTAAGTAAAACAGCAGAAGAAATGGCTAAAAGGCTTATGGATGTCGAGGACATAATAAGCGGTAAGTACCCCGGAACTGAAAAACTCACTAAAAAAGCAAGAAAGCAAAAAATTGCTGACCTCGGCGAATCCGTTGAAGATATGTTCATGAAGCTTAAAAAGAGCCACTTGGGTGGAGCCGTTAATGAACTTGCCGTTGAATTTCAAGATGCAAAAGGCAATACAAAGGGCGGCAACATTTCCGAACTTGGCAAAGCGCTTGGCGATTACTTTGACGATGCTGTTAAGAGTATTAAAAAATCTATCGGAGAAAATATTTCTCCTGAAAATATTGAACAGGAAATAAAACATTTTACCAATAAGAGAATGGGTTCCAGAGTTTTGACTAACCTTGGCGTTTTCGGAGCTATAGCTTTGTTCTATGCACAAATTCCAAAACTTTATAATATGGGACAAAACGGTAACCCTGCACTTAAAGGAACAGCTTTAAATAATGTCCAAAACGATCAACAAAAAACTGATAATAAAGCAAAACAAGTAGCGTTTACCGGCGGATTTGGGAAAGCTTTATCAACTGCCGGTGAAACAATATTCTCAAACGCAAAACTCAAAAAACTTTCCGATATTTTTGAGTTTGACGGGAATATAATATCCGGTGCAGCAATGCCTGTTTTATTATACGGCTTCTGCATACCGCCAAGACTGAGAAAAGCCGAAGATAAATACGATTACGGCGAAATTATCTTCCGTGATATGACAAGTTTTACAGCATTGTTATTCGGTGCAAAAGCATTGGCAAGACTGTTCTCTGACGGTTTCACCAAGATTACGGGACTTGCATTGAATAAAAAAGATCTTTCAAACAGAAATGTTTTCCAAAAAGTGTTTGATTATCTAAACCCGCTTGACAAACGCCACAGCGTACTTTCTTCAAAACAATTAGAATCAAAATACACAAACATTGACAAGTACAAAGGCGGTGTTAATGGCTTTATGCAGTTCATAGAAGAAAGCGGCGGTAACATTAAAAAAGCGTTCGCTCAGGATAAAAAGGTCAAAGCTGCAGTTGAAGAAATCCTTAATAAATTCAGTGGTGGTAAATCATACGCTGATGCTACCGTGACAGAAATTAAAGATGCACTGAAAGCGGCTTACAATAACGCAGATCAGACTCTAATCCAAAAATTCAATGACTTATTTGGAAAAGAAAATAAACTATTGAGCAAAGCAAAAACATGTAACAGTGCATTTGGCTTTATATCCACAATCATCTTGATTCCGAGTCTTATTATTTGGATTGCAAGCAAGTGCGAAAAGATGACTAAGCAAAGGGCCGAGCAGGATATGGCAGCTGCCGAAGCAGAAAGAGCACAACAAGCTGCAAAACACCTTGCAAGACGCGGCCAGTTAGCCGGTCAAATTCCGACAATGGCAGGATTTTTAGGTAATTTAAGATAATATTTTATAAAACAAGTGCGGCGCAAACTGTTGTTTGCGCCGCTTTTCTTTATTTCTTGCAAAACTATGATTCTGATGATGAAATCAGTGCATTGATATCTGCAACCATTGCATCTGCATCATAACCGTGAACTTTAGCACCTGCTTCAAGATTTTCAAATCTTGCAGCTGCACAACCCAGACAGCCTAATCCGTATTTGTGGAATACTTCAACGCTTTCAGGATATTTTTGTGCAATTTCCAAAATATTCATATCTTTTGTAACCATTTCAGCCATTTTTCATTTCTCCTTTGACTTTTTCATACCTGTCATTAAACATATTATACACACAAAAAAGTAAGAAGGAAGCAGATATTATGGAATTATTAAAATTTTTTATCAAAGATGAAGTACCGGCAGTAGGATTATCTAAATTTAAAGATACAAAGGATTTTTCTGCTGCACCCCCGATAAGACTGGATATTAACCGTCAGATATTCAAGCCTAATTACAACAACAATTTCTTTTTGCTCTAATTAGTTATTAAAATTTCTTAACAAAACCAAAAAATTTGGCAATTCTGAAAAACTCCAAGCCTTTATATTAATGTAAGGGAACATTGGGGACAACTATGAGCGTCGAATTAGGGAAAAATTTAATAGCATTGTTGGGAACCGGAAATCGCGGGCCAGTTGAAGCTGTACGCGCACCAAAGTTCACAGCCCAAACAGCATATACTGATGCACGCAAGGCTTTAGGCAATCCAAATCAACCTGAAACTCGTATCGCAGGTTTAAAAGGGGATAATTTATATTATTTTGCTTAGCCCATCAGATCAAGCTTTTGACCTTTGTGAGTATTTGAAACATCAGGATGGAACGGATTATTACCTGTCTTATTCATCTGATTAACAAAATCAAAATCAAGCACAAATTTCTGAGCAGCTTGAGAATGATTAGCCTCAAACAGTTTTACAGGCTGAACCGCATAAGTGTACTGACGTTTTACTTCATCAATTGCATTAAACATGATTTATTATCTCTCTCTCATATTTAATAAAACTTTTGACTAAGTCAAATTTCAAAAAACCATCAATTTCTTAACAAAAATAAACCAAACAATAAAATTGTTTGGTTTATTAGTTTATAATACCTTTTTCTTATTGATCATTTTCGTAGTGATCGTTATCCTTCATCAGTTTTGCAAAATCTGAGGGTTTGATACTTTGAACAAAGTTTTTAAATTCTTCTGCTTCTTCGGCATCTTTTGCACTGTCGGTTGAAACAGAACCGTTTGACAGAACATTCGGTGTAACATAAATCGGTGCCTCAACCCTTATGGCTACAGCAATAGCGTCAGACGGACGGGAATCTATTTCCATTTCATTTCCGTCTTTATCTTCCAAAAAGATTGTTGCAAAATATGTTTCTTTTTCAACGTCATTTATTTCAACTTTTGAGATTTTGTAACCTGTTTGTTCAACAATACTAATGATTAAATCGTGAGTCATAGGACGGGTAACAGAGAGGTTTTCAATCTTTCTGATAATAGAACTTGCTTCGGCAGAACCAATCCAGATAGGGAGTGCACGTCTGTTTTCTTTGTCGTGCAAAACAACTATAGGAGAACCTGTTCTTGTATCAAGAGCTATACCCATAACTTTCATTTCAATCATAGCAAAACCTTTCATATTTACGGGCGGCAATCTCGCAACCCTGAATATATTATAACTTATAAAAAAATTTTTTAAACACTTTAAAAATAAAAATGTTTATGATATACTGCAACATGTAGCCGGTTACGCTACTGTAACAGGCAAATCACCGAAAAGGAGAAGTGGCCGAGTGGCTTAAGGCGGCACCCTGCTAAGGTGTTGTATGGGGTTACCTGTACCGTGGGTTCAAATCCCACCTTCTCCGAATTTAAACCCGACAACTTTTTGGGTTGTCGGGTTTTATTATTTTTATTTTAGCGAAGCCCGTATAGTTTAACAGGACATTTTATTTGAACCCTTAAATAATTTTATCTAGGCATATTGATTCCGTATTTCGTATGCGGAACATTAAATCTGCCGGGTCCTATTATATCATCATGAGGATATGGAACACCATATTTCAAAATCGGCATTGGTATATCAGGCTTATCTATAATTGGATAAGGAACTCCGTATTTTGCAATTACCCGTCCCCCAGGTATAGGTTTTGGCTGCAATAATTGCTGTTCCGGTACTTGAATAGGCTGCAATATCGGCTTATCTGGAAATAATTTTGTACCCCTTGATTCACCCGGAATTCCCGGTATACTAATATTTTCTCCTGCCCAATATCTGTCATACACATTACCCGTCCCAAAATTTAACGCCTGAGCGGGCAATGTCGATAATGTTACTATTGCTAAACCTGATACTATTTCTTTTTTCATCTTCAGCCTCTATATATGTCTTATTTTACAACATATTTATATACTTTTCAAGTTATACATAATAGACATCTGATTTTTACCGGTTATTATATAAAGAGATGTAAGGGAATTTTTATGAGATATAAACTTGAACAAGTTGTATGGGAAATAACCTGGAAGTGTAATGCAAAATGTATTCACTGCGGTTCTGATTGTATATCCATTGAAAAGCAAAATGAACTATCAACTGCGGAATGTCTTGATGTTATTGCGGATTTGAAACAGTTAGGTACTGAAATTATATTCCTTGCAGGCGGCGATCCTCTATGTAGAAAGGATTTTGGTACACTTGCTGCAGCAATCAAATCTCATGGTATGAAAGTCGCATTTATTTCAAACGGTTTAGGGCTCACAGATGATAATCTTGCCGTTATAAAAGCTATTGATCCTGTTGCTTTCGGATTAAGTTTGGATGCGGCAGAAGCGTACATGCACGATTATATCAGAAGTCGTAAAGGGTGCTTTGACAATGTTATAAGTTCGATTAAAAAATTGCAAGATATGGGTGTCGAAGTATCTATTGTTTCAACAATTCACAAATTGAATTATTCTCAAATTCCCAAAATAAGAGAGTTGCTTTTAGATTTGGGTGTGCGATATTGGCAGATGCAATATGCTGACTTTATCGGAAGAATGCCGCCCGAAGCTATGGTTACAGAAGCTCAATTTTGGGAAATGGCAAAATTTGTTTTAGATACAAAACAAAACTATTCTGACAAAATAGATTTGACCGGAGCAGACGTCACGGGTTATATGTCTGATTTTGCAATGGCTATTCAAGGGCGCTGGTACGGTTGTCAAGCAGGAATGAAGGTACTTGGCATAGGCAGTGACGGAACTGTTCGAGGGTGCTTATCCCAACAATTCGACAGGTACATAGAAGGAAATGTCAGAGAACGTTCTATAATTGATATATGGAATGATCCGGACAAATTTAAATATAACAGGCATTTTGATTGCTCTATGTTAACGGGATATTGTAAGGATTGTCGGTATAGCGGAGTTTGCAGAGGCGGTTGTACCGTCGCAGCAACAGCAAGAGAGGGGCAAAGATGTAACCCGTATTGCCTGTACAAAATCGAAACAGAAGGCTATTCTAATATGGAACAAGCAAGAACCTTATTTAGCGCGGAAGAAATTGCAAATCTATACAACCCTATCAGAAAACTTCCAAAAGAGTTTTATAAAAAATACTCACCCTAGTATATAAAATAGCCGGCGTATTTTGAAATTGAGCGAACTCTGTTTACAAAATTTGCAACCGTTGTCGCTCTGTTCTTGATATTCGCTGCCGTTTGACGCATTGTATTTATAGTTGTCAGAACATCATTTGCATTCTGGGATATTTTCATCATTGTCTTTGCCGTAGAAATTCCCTGTTTTGCAAGTTCGGTATATTGTTTGCTGTTCTGCGCCAATTCTGCCAAACTGCTTGCCAATTCAGCTCTTTCAGAATTTGACATGTCACCGATAACTTCTGCAACATCCAGTTTGTTTCCTGATAACGTTGCCGTATAATTTGATATTAACTGGTTTATTAATACACTTTTTTGTTCCTGATTTTGTGTATTATTCGAAAGAATAGATGAAATCTTTGAATCCAATATTGTTGCTTCCTGTGGGCTGGAAAGTTGTGAAACTAC
>JAFYDY010000110.1 GCA_017544545.1 bacterium | reverse complement strand
TATATCAAGCGGCTCTTTGAGAATCTGACCGATTTTCATTTTGGGATTTAAGCTCGAATATGGATTTTGAAAAATCATCTGCACTTTTTGGCAGAAATTTTTTAATTCCTCATTCTTTTTAATCTTTGAAATATCAATCCCATCTACCAAAATTTCGCCCGAATTGATATCCACAAGTCTCATAACAGCTTTTGCCAAGGTGGATTTGCCGCAGCCTGATTCACCTGCTATTGCGAGAATTTCTCCTTTATTCACATCAAGATTAACACCGTTTACGGCATAAACTTTTTGAATATTTCCAAAAGCATTCTTTTTTGTTTCGTATACGACATTCAAATTTTTTATTTGTGCAAATTTTTCACTCATGGTGCGATTTTATCTCATTTTTATACTTTATGCAATTAGCCGGTTTTTATAATCTGAAAAGCGATTCAAAAATTCCTTCCGAATATGTCGGATGAGCAAAACAGATTTCTTTTAATTTGTCCGGTGTAATTCCGTTCTGTATTGCAATAAGGACTTGCTGCATTAAAGCCGATGCCTCCTCGCAGACTATATGAACTCCGACAATTTTATCCCCTTGAGAGAGCAATTTTATAAAGCCCTCAGTTTCGCCATCACACTGTGCTTTACCTAAAGCCGAAACCAGAACAACAGATTTTTTATAGCTTTCAGGTTCTAAATCCTGCTCTTTTAAACCTGCCCAGGCAATTTCAGGCGAGCCGTAAACAACGGAAGGTGTCAGATTTTTTTCAAATTTTATCCCGTCAATTTCTTCAATCGCCTGCTTTATACCAAAATGCGCAAGCTGAATTTCGCCTGAGGCATCCCCAAGATAGATAACCCCCTCAATTTTTTCTTTCACATTCGGAACTCTGCCCACTGCAACAAGCACTTTTTCAGGCTCAACAATTTCGCCGTTTGTCAGAGTTATTTTGTGACCGTCAATTTTTTCAACCGAGGTTTCGGTATAAAATTTTATCCCGCGGGTTTTGAATATTCGCTCAACCCTTTTTGAAACCTCAATATCTGCAAGCGGCAAAAGATTTTTTGCAAGCTCAACGAGAGTAACTTCAACTCCCAGATTTGACATAATTCTTGCCCACTCAATTCCGATAGCACCGGAGCCCACAATCATCAGAGATTTTGGAAGGCTCTCCAGATTTAAAATATCATCTGATGAAATCAAAAACTTATGGTCAAATTCAAGCCCTTTGATAACCTTTGGAGAGGCGCCGACACAACACAAAACTTTATCGCAGGGGTAAATATTCCCCTCTGATTTTATAGTTTTGGCATCAAGAATTTCTGCTTCCGCATTTACTAACTCAATTTTTGCATTCTTAAAAGCAAGCAAAAGTCCTTTGCGCAGCCGTTCAACAACGGCATTTTTTCTTTCCGTAATCTTTGCCCAGTCAAAAGAAACACCTTCTGCAAAAACACCGAAACTTTCACAGTTATTAAAATCAGAAAATAACTGAGATGATTTTAAAATACTTTTGGTTGGGATGCAGCCCTTATTCAAACAAACGCCGCCGATAAATTCTTTTTCAAATAAGATAACTTTTTGCCCTTTTGCTGCAGCATGTAAAGCCGCAGTATATCCGGCAGGTCCTCCCCCGACAATCCCTAAATCATATTTTTCCGTCACTAATTCCCCCTTGTATAAACGCGCGGCAGTCTTACTTTTAACCTGCAGGTTAATTCGTAATTGATTGTATGTAAAATTCTTGCCCACTCATCTATTGAATGCTTTTCATCAAGTATTGTTATAACATCCCCGCAAGAAGCTTCAACCCCCGTTATATCAAACATCATCTGATCCATTGTTATATTTCCGACCTGAGGAACTTCAACTCCGTTCACAACCCCTTTTATCTTATTGGATAAAAGTCTTGGTACACCGTCAGCATACCCTATCGGAACTGTTGCAATTTTTCTGTCTCCTTTTGCCGTATAAGTATGGCAATAGCTGACGCCTTCACCATCTTTTGCAATGTGGATATTCACAATTCTGCCCTTTAAAGATATCAACTGTTTCAGGTCAGGTTTTCTGAATTCAACATCAGGGAAATCCGGATACAAGCCGTACAAGGAAATCCCGACACGACGCATATTTGAATTCGGTACATCATAACAGATTGAACCTGCAGTATTCAAAATATGAAGTAAAAGTCCTTCGGTGTTTGAATTTTCAATGACATAATTCCATTTTTTTATTTGCTCCTGTGCCTTATCAAGTTCTTCCGCAGCAGCAAGATGAGTGAAGATTCCCTGCAAATCGATATAATCAAGCGACTGAATTTTTTTGATAAAATCAACGGCTTCATCGGCTCTGATTCCGATTCTGTTCATGCCGGTATCGAGTTTTATGTGCACCTTGGGTTTTATTCCCGTTCTTTTGTATGTTTGCTCACAGGCTTTTATATGATCGGATGAAAATATTGAAATACTTAAATCGTTTTTGACGGCACTTTCAACAGCCCATACAGGAACTGCACCAAGAACAAGAATTTCGCAATTTATACCGGCAGCTCTTAAATCAACTCCTTCATCAATGGATGCAACACCCAGCATATCAATTCCGGATGCCAGAATTGTCGGGGCAAGCATAATCGCCCCATGTCCGTAGGCATCGGCTTTTACAACCCCTAAAAGTTTTACTCCCTCAGGTATATTTTTCTTAATTTCACATATATTATGTTCAAGGTTTGAAATATTGATTTCAACCCAGGCATCTCTGTGGATATTGATGTTTGTCTGTCTCGTGTTTTTCATATTAGCTTTAGTATATGATAAAAACCTTCATTCTTCAATTTATTAAAATATTTCAATATTTGTGAAGTATTTTTATATTTGAAAAAAATATGATAATATCTAAAAAGGAAACAATAATTTATAAGGGAGAGTTATGGAAACTATATTACAACATATTCAATTTGTTTTGGCAATGCCGGCAGATATTATAAACGGTTTTGGATTTTTACCCGAATGGATGAAACCGGCACTCATTACATGTATAACCTTTATACCGTGGTTGTACTTCTTATATTATCTTATAGAACTTTTGGAAAGATTTGTACTGACACACATCGCACCGTTTATCAAATTGTGCAGAAGAGTTGGTGCTTTAGTTGGTATCACAGCTTCAATCGTTCCGGAATGCGGATATACCATTTTGGCAAGTACTTTTTACTCCAGAAAAATGATTTCAAAAGGTACGTTGCTTGCGTTTTTAATCGCATGTTCCGATGATGCTCTGCCGTTATTATTTATGGATTTAAGTAAGGCAACTGCAATTATTCCGCTCATCATAATCAAATCTATTGTTGCAGTTATCGTTGCTGTTGTAACTGATATTATTTTTGTTTTCAACACAAAAATTGAAAATTCAAACCCTGTCAATTTGGACGTCAATGAACCCGGCTGCTGCCACCACAAACTGATGACTATTGATCATCCGCCATTTTGGTGGTTACATCCGTTATCACATACTTTTAACGTATTCCTGTTTTCACTTGCGATTATGCTGTTCCTTGACTGCTTTATTACTAATGTTTTTGGCAGCCCTCAGGCAATGGCCAGTGCAATGTTTATAGATTCACCATTACAGGTTGTTGTCGGCGCAATCTTCGGTTTAATTCCGAACAGCGTAACCTCAATTGCACTTGCTTTGGCATTTGTAAAAGGATTAATCAGTTTCCCGACATTCCTTGCCGGTATGATTACAACTACAGGTTTGGGCTTGTACGCTTTGAGCAAATATAATGAAGAAAAAAATGCAGACAATTCATTTATTACAATAGTTTTACTGGCTGCTGCAATAGTAACCGGTCTGTTAGTATTTTACAATATCGGATTTTTGGGCAGTTTTGTTAATTAAGGAGTCAAAATGGCAAGTATTCTACACTTTATGGCATTAACATTTCATTATCTGACTTCGCTGCCCGAACACTTGATCGAACCGATAGAGTGGCTGCCTGAATTTCTCAAAGAGGCATTGATAGACAGTCTTAATCTTGTACCTTTGTTGTTCATAATTTTCGTATTACTGGAAGTTCTTGAGCACTATTTTGCAAAGAAAAAACATCTCGTCGTATTTTGGATGAAAAAAATCGGACCGCTATTTGGCAGTTTGTTTGCATCTTTGCCGCAGTGTGGGTTTTCGGTAATTGCAAGCACTTTATACGTACGCAGAATTTTGAGCCGTGGTACTATTTTGGCCGTATACTTGGCAACATCGGATGAAGCAATACCTGTTATTATGGCGGAACCCTCAAAAGGTTACCTAATATTACCGATAATTTTAGTAAAAGTGTTTGTCGCAATAATCGTAGGATATCTTGTGGATTTGTTTGTAGGCTATCAGGCAAATGATCCTCTGCCTTTGCATAAAGAAAATGAATGTCACCACGAACACGAACACGAAGGATGTGATTGCAATCATCATCCGAAAAAACTTCGTGAAGCGATTCGGACAAAAGGCTTTTGGTGGCATCCGACAAAACACACAATCAATATTTTTATATTCATCCTTATTGTATCCGTGATCTTGGGATACCTTATGGAAGTTGTCGGAACAGAAGAAAATCTCGCAAAATACTGCCTTATGAATTCACCGCTTCAGCCTCTTCTGGTTTCTTTACTGGGCTTGATTCCCAACTGTGCAGTATCAGTTGCAATGACCCTGCTGTTTTTGAAAAACACAATCAGCTTCGGCTCTTTAATTGCCGGTTTATCAACTGCCGGCGGCCTCGGACTCTTAATTTTGTTTACTAAAAATAATGACAAAAAAGATACCGCAATAGTACTGACCATTTTGGTGGGAGTAAGCACTATTGTCGGATTGATTTTGCAATATAACGTATTTGGTATAAATAAAATCTTCAGTATATTTGGTCTTGATTTATAAACCTTGACGGGAGCAGAATGAACGAAATTTTTCAAGAGGCTTTTTCTAAGCACAAACAGGGCAAATTAACAGATGCCGAGAATCTTTATAAAAAGATTCTGGAAGAAAACCCTGATAATGCTGACGTTTGGGACTTGCTCGGACTGGTATATTATCAGGCAAACAAATTTTCCCAAGCCGAAGAATACATAAAAAAAGCTCTTGAGCTGAATCCGAGATTATATTACCTTGAAAATCTTGCAAGGGTGTATCTTGACAGTGAAAAATATGATATTGCATCAAATCTGTATGCCGATATAGTAAAGCACTCCCCAAAGTATGAAAATTATTTTAATCTTGCAATGTCCTACAAAGGCGCACACCAATGGGAAAAAGCAAAAGAAGCATATTACAAATCGCTTGAGATTAATCCGGAGGGTTACGAATCATATTTTAATCTTGCGTATCTGGCAATGAATGACAACAATCCGCAGGAGGCTATCAACTGCTACAACAAGGCTCTCGCAATAAATCCTGAGGATTGGGAATCTATGTATTTTCTCTCACTTGCACAAATGCAGGTTAAAGATTACGAACACGGACTAAAATCTTTTGAAGCAAGGCTGTGTCGTCAAAGCGCCATACTTTCGCAAGAAAAAATATATCCTAATCTTATGAAATCACAACCTTTATGGCAGGGTGAGGATTTAAAAGATAAGATTTTATTTACATATTACGAGGCAGGATACGGGGATATGCTTATGCTTTACCGATTTATGCCGACACTTACCAAGATGTGCAAAAAGGTTATTATCAAACCGCAAAAAGAACTTGCCCCTTTGTTCAGAGAAAATTCGTACGGGGCTGAGGTGATTGAGATTTTTGATTTTGAAAAGGAAATCTATTTTGATTATCATATCCCGTTTTTGAGTATCCCGTACGTTCTGGGCTGCAAAGCCGAAGATATGTTCATACACCACGAAGGGTATTTGAAAGCAAACCCGCCAAAGATAAAATATTACAAAGAAAAGTTCTGCCAAAATGACAAATTTAAAATCGGTATAAAATGGCAGGGGAATACTCACTATGACAGAGAAAGAGTCATTGATGTCAAAGACTTTTTCCCGTTATTTGAACTTCCAAACACTCAGTTCTACTCCTTCCAAACCCTTGACGGCTCGGAAGAAATTGAAAAGCTGAAAGAAAAAACAAATATTATAAACCTTGGCGAAACCTTCAGCAATTTCTCGGATACAGCAGGTGCCATAGAAAATATGAATTTAATTATTTCAAATGACACATCTTTAGTACACCTTGCAGGAGCTTTGGGTAAACAATGCTGGGTGCTTTTACCGTATATTTACAACTGGAGATGGCACACCGATTTATCAAAATGCGACTGGTATGACAGTGTAAAAATATACCGTCAAAAAGATCATGGGGATTGGGATAGCGTATTTACAAAAGTTAAAAAGGATTTATCCGAAATAATTTAAACCATCCACTCATCTTTGCCGGGATTTTCAACCCAGACAACAGTCACATCCGGTTGTCTGTAAAACGGATTGAACCAGTGGCTTTCGTCCGTGAAATCCACTATTGCATCATAATATGCAATTCTTTCCGCAATCTTTTTTGTGTAATTTAATAAATCTACCATAAATTTCCTGACTATCATAACTCTTTTATTTTTTACTTTTTTTGAAAATAAATAATCGCCGGGAAGTTTTGATTTTACAAAAAGATGTAGCCCATTAGGGTAGTATATTTACAATAAGAAAATTTTTAATATTTATAGTATAATTCTTTTATGAGCAGAAAGTTGAAAATTGCTTTAATAACGGGGGCGATTATTTTAACATGCGGGATTTACACATGGGGGATTCCGGCTGCCCTTAATACCAATGCTAACCGGGATTTTGCCCAAAAAAGAATTTATGAAACTACAGGTTACAGAATTGACCTTGGAAATGCAAAAATTTCTATGGGCTGGTTTCCGTCAATCTGGATAAAAAGTGATAATATTTCCATATTTAATGACGATCAGACAAAAGCCTTATCCATTGACAACCCCAAATTAAAGCTTAAACTTTTACCTCTTATAAGAAAAAGAGTGGAAATATCTCATCTTTCCGCAGACAGAGAAGATATTTGTTTGGTATATTCAAAAGATTCTCAGTTTATGCTCGGACAATACCCGATTAAACTGCCGGAAAATGAATCGGAATTTTCACTATCAAAGCTCAACCTTAATCTTGGAAATTACAACATCTTTCTTGATGACAAAAAAAATAACAAAAAATTAAGTCTTATCGGAGAATATATCAATCACGGTAAGTATATTCAGAACAAACATCTGGAATTGGGGACAAAAGGGGTGTTTAACACTGACGGCAAATCTACCGATATTTTTGCCGATATTGATATAAGCCTGCCTATTGACAGAATTGCGGAAAATAAATACCGAATTGATGCAGAGATTAAAGATTTTGACCTGTCTTCAATCTCAAATTATGCCAATACTCTCACAAACGGCTATCTAAGATCTCTTGACGGCACAGTGAATGTTTTTGCCAAAACAAAGACCGGAGATTTTGGGCACAAAAATACTGTCATTGACATAAAAACAAAAGATTTGAAAATAATGGGACAGGAGCTTGCAACCTCAATAATTGCAAATGACACCCTTCAGACAACACTTGACTTTGGTACTGTTGAGAACGGGATTTTAATAAATAAATTTATACTAAAAGCCCCCCGTATCAATGCAAGCGCAAAAGGGAAGCTATACAATCTCGGGCACAAAGCACCCACCTATGATATTACGGCAAGCCTTAAAGATTCAAGAGCCGAAGATATCATTCAGCTCTTGCCCGGAAGTGAAACTCTATTACCTGATTTCAACTTATATAAGCTGAAAAAATATATGTTCTATGGCGACGGGAATGCAAAACTGAGATTTAAAGGTCAGGGAACCTTCCCTCACGTGTACGGCTTTGTGAAGGTCAGAGACGGAATCCTTATAAAACCTCTGCGTGGGGCTCCGGGCAACGCTGATATTGACCTCAAGTTTAAGGGACAGGAAATGTTTGTTGATGTTTATGTCCCGGCAACCGGTGTTGATCAGCACGTCGAAGTAAAAGGCAAGGCTTTGATTGACGGCACAAAATATTCCGAACTTAACATAAAAAGTACAGAGGCTGTTCAGCTTGCTCCGGCAAGAGAAGTTCTTGTCCCGCTGCACGAAATTTTGAAATTCCAGCTGGGCCCTGTTCCTATGATGACGGCAACAGGTGTCGGAAATATTGATATGCGCTCTGCCGGAAGGAAAGTCGATCCGCATATCTGGGGAAGAATAAATTTCAGCAATGCAACGGCAACCCTAATTGATGTTCATAATCTTCAGATTGATAACGGTGCGGGGGAAGTTGTTTTTGACGATACAATGGTAACCTTCAAAACTCATCAGGCATACCTTGACGGAAAGCCGATAGACATTCACGGCGATTGCAAAATGCTTGGCAAGCTCAATGTTTATGTATCTTCAAAAGGGCAGGATATCAAAAAACTCATACACTGCATAGAAACGTCACCGATTTTGGCCGATATTCAAAAGGTTGTAAAACCTTTCACAAGACCAAACGGAATTGCAGACGTTCTTTTGCACATCTACGGGAATGTTACGGATGCCGAAGAAATAGTATTTAATAAAGACTTATTTGCCAAAGGAACGGTAACCCT
>JAFYDY010000109.1 GCA_017544545.1 bacterium | reverse complement strand
GGTTTCAGAATGGCACTTGGCAAAGACGGTAAACCGATTGAAAAAGTTGAAAAGCAACCTAATAAGATTCTTAGCTCTGCTCAAAATGAGGATACTGAACGCAAGGTCTTGAAACAGCTTTCGCCGACACAAAAAGCACATATTATGCAAACAACAAGAACCTCTATGACAGGTCTTGTAAGATAAAATACAAATCAAAAAGCCGTCTGCACAGTGTCATACGGCTTAAGAAATGTGTGAGTAAGTATAGTATATTTATAAGTCTTATGCGAATAAATCTGCGAACGGTCCGTTAGGGTCCATAATATGAGCCGCAACCGCACCGTCTTCTGCCAGCTGCATACCCGGTTGTACAACTGTTTTTACTCCGTTAGATACACTTGCAACCTGTGCTGCTGACACTTTGTAGTCATATCCCAAACTTGCCAAGATCTCATTGGTCTTGTCAGCTAATTCTTTGTCCTCAGTAGTAAATTTTCCTATTTGAATTCCATATAGAGCCTGAGCATTCTTTGTCAAAAGATCTGTTTCATTTTCCAAACCCTTGAATGCTTCATAAACAACAGCGTCTTTTACTTCTTCTGCTTTCTTTGCTTCCTTTGATTCTTTTGGAAGATTTTTACCGATTGTCAGGTCATATCTGTTTAATTTATTAAACTCGATTGTCATCTTCGGCACTCCTTATCTTTTACTCACATACATAGTTACGGCATGATTTTAATAATCTTTAATGACATGACCACTTTTAAGGAGTTTTTGTTACAATTCTTAATGTTTAACCATCCAGTCCGAAAAGATTTCCAGAGCTGATTTCAGCTGCTCAAAATTATTCCCGAAACCTATGCGCAAATATCCGTCAAGTTCCATCGTTTCTCCCGGCAAAATCATCACACCTGTATCGTTTTGCAATTTTGCACACAATTCTGTCGATTTCATTTGTAAACCGTATCGTACAAAAGCCGTCGTACCCCCTTTGGGCTCAACAATATGAACTCTTTTTTCATTCTTTGCCCAATCAAGCAGAATCTTTTTGCCGGTATTGAGCTTTTCCAGATTTCGTCTGATTATTTTATCTTTGTTTTCAAGTGCAACCGAGGCAAAGTAATCATCCAAAATCCCGACACTGATTGTGTTATATTCCCTTTGATGATTTATCACATTTATTATGTCCGGATTTGCACAAATCCATCCCAAACGCAAACCGGCAAGCGAAAAGGTTTTTGACATACTGCCCGTTGATATTCCTTTGTCATAAATATCGGCAACAGAAACAGAAAACTGATTTCCCTCGTGATTTAACCCTCTGTATACCTCATCACACAATATATATGAATCTGATTTTTTCGCAATTTCAACAATTTTTTTTAGCATTTCGTCAGGAATTACGGCACCCGTCGGGTTATTCGGGTTATTCATGCAGATAATTTTTGTGTCACACCCAACAACTCGCTCCAATTCCTCCAAATCCGGCAGCCAGTCGTTTTCCTCTTTCAGAAAAACGAGCTTGACCTCTGCTCCGATTGATTTTGGAATCGAGTAATGTTGTTGATATGTAGGAACGATTGAAACAACTTTATCCCCGGGCTCAATTATTGAGAGCATAACAAGCTGATTTGCACCGATTGCGCCATGGGTAACCGTTATATTGTCACCCTTTTGCTTTTCATAAAGTCCCGCAATACCTTTTTTCAACCTGTCGCTGCCGTATATATCACCGTAATTCAGCTTTCTTTCAAGGATTTGCTCATAAGTTTCACCTGACAATTCCAACAAATCTTTTATACAAAGAGAATCCACGCAAGTATCTGCAAGATCATACTTTGCATCCTTTTCGTATTTATTAAACCACTCTTCAACTTTGAAATTGTCTATTTGCATAGACTAAATTATATATGAAAAATTTTTCAGAATATATCTTATCTTTTCTTTTATTGGAAGCGAATCAAAAATACCTTTCAGCAAATCGATGTCGGCACATAACAATGCAACTTTTTCCATATCATAATCAAGTTTTTGTGCCATATATTTAACCGTTGTAAAATTGTAATTACATTTTTCCTTGTTATGCTTAAGTTTCAGATACTCAAAAATTTCATCAAAGGAGTAATCCAGATTTTTGTTATCCAGAATTAATGAGATTAAATTTGTAGTTATTGAGCCGTCATCTTTTTCAAAAAACTGAATACTGTCGTGCAATAATGACTCTAAAGACGGTTTATTTGTAATTCCAAGAGCCTTCATTGCCTCTTTCGGAATCTTCATTTCAACATTTTTGTTCTCAAAAACATCCCAAACCTGTTTGCAGTGTTTGTTCAGGAAGTCCTTAGCCGCCGCAAATTCTTTGGTATCTCCGTATTCACATTTAATACGTTTGACCTCGACCACAGAGTTTTTGTCTATTGCAAGAGCAAGCTGTGATGCTATTTCATAAACTTTTTTATCGGTCAGTTCGTCATTTATGACAACACCACCGCAAGACGAACATTTTATATACCTGACAGTTGAAGAAAGCTTCATCCTGTCGGCTTTTTTGTTATTTAAAGCTATTATATCTTTATCGACAAAACAGTTCTCTGACAATAATCCCGTCAAAGAATTATAAACATTCTGCCTCGTTGTACTATTTCCCATTAATAATTTCCCCTATATATCTAATAACGGAATTTGATGGGAAAAATTGCTTTATCACAGGGATTTGTAAAGTTTATTTAAACTACTTTGTACCAACCATACAAACGCCTTCGGCAGTTGCTCTTGCCTTGCCGAACGCAGGGTTGTCATATTCGATTTCGGAAACAGATTTATAATTGCCGTTTGTTCTGTCTATTGAAACATGAGAGACCATAATTCTGTCATCATCCATTGACTGAATATTAAATTCTATTCCGTCATCATCATACCTTGTAATATAATCTATAGGCTCTTTTTGAAGATAAATCTTGCTGAATTCGTCGTCTAATCTGTAAAATCTGTGCTGCTTGCTGACAGATGATACTTTGTTATCTTTATCATAAAGTGTTTCTTCGTAATCACAGCGGATAAACTGCATCTTGTCGAATTCCGGAACAAAAGCGTCTCCGAAAACTGCCAAAGGTAGCATTAACAATGCTGATAATAATAAAATTCTTCTTTTCATAACCAAATTATACCACAACTTTCTGTATTTATATTAACAATTTTGGCTAAATAATCAAGATTTATTGTTCATGGTAAAATTTCAATATGAAAGAATATGATTTTTACATTGTTCCGACACCTATCGGAAACCTCGGCGACATTACACTAAGAGCGATTGAAATATTGAAATCGGTTGATATAATTGCGTGTGAAGACAGCCGTGTTACCCAAAAAATCCTTAATCATTTTGATATAAGGACAAAATGCGTTTCTTACCATAAATACAACGAAAAAGAACGGATAGAACAATTTGTTGAGATTTTGGAAAACAGGCAAAAAATTGCACTCGTTTCAGATGCCGGAACACCGCTCATCTGTGATCCGGGGTCTGTCATTGTCAAAGAACTCCGCAACAGAGGGTTTTCAATCACCTCTCTTCCGGGTGCTAACGCCGTCATAACTTTGCTTTCCCAAATTTCAAGAGAAGATGAGGAATTTGCCTTCACCGGCTTTATGCCAAGAACCCAGCCGAAAATCGAAGAACTTGCAACAGAAAACAAATACAAAGATTTCGTTTTCTACGAATCGCCAAACAGAATAATACAAACGTTAGAGTACATCCAAAACGTACGCCCAAACGCTAAAGTCGCTTTCGGCAGAGAACTTACAAAAATATTTGAAGAAGTAAAAATCGGCAAAATTTCAGAAATTCTTGGTTACCTTAAATCAAATGTCGTCAAAGGCGAATTCGTCTGCCTTATTTTCAGAGAAGAAAAAACCTCTCAGGATGCAGATGTTGAAGATAAGGTAAAGCTATTGCAGGACAAAGGTTTTAGTGCAAAAGATATTTCGGTAATTTTGTCGGAATTGTACGGGATAAACAAAAATATCGCATACAAAATTGCCATTGGTAAG
>JAFYDY010000108.1 GCA_017544545.1 bacterium | reverse complement strand
ACCGCCTGTAGCAAACTTCGCAACAGCACCTGTAGGTGTTGATTTTGAAGCCTGACCGCCTGTATTTGAGTATACTTCTGTATCAAGTACCAAAATATTAACGTTTTGGTTTTGAGCTAATACGTGGTCAATACCGCCGTATCCGATATCGTTAGCCCATCCGTCACCGCCGATAATCCAGATTGATTTGTCAGTAAAGTAATCTTGAAGTTCTCTTACTTTTGCCAAATCAGGACATGGACTGTCTGCATATTTAGCGATAAGTTCTTTAGCTTTATTTTGAGCTGCAACTGCTTCTTCTGTTTTTGAGTTATCCCAGTGAGCCAAAGCACCGTTCAGGGCTTCTTTTAAATCAGCAGGTGATTTTTCGTTGGCAAGAACTTTATCAACATATGTTCTTAAAGTATCTC
The DNA here is from genome assembly GCA_017544545.1 of bacterium. GTDB lineage: Bacteria > Cyanobacteriota > Vampirovibrionia > Gastranaerophilales > Gastranaerophilaceae > Zag111. The sequence continues at coordinate 5,399 of JAFYDY010000108.1, read as the reverse complement.
TGTTTTGATCAACTGCCAATCTCATACCGTAACCAAATTCAGCATTGTCTTCAAACAATGAGTTAGCCCAAGCAGGACCTCTGCCTTCTTTGGTCTTTGTATAAGGAATTGTCGGGAAAGTACCTGAGTAAATTGATGAACAACCTGTTGCGTTTGCAACGATTGCATTTTCACCAAATAATTGTGAAACCAATTTAACATAAGGTGTTTCACCGCAACCTGCACAAGCTCCTGAGAACTCGAACAACGGTTTTCTGAGCATTGCACCTTTGATTGTTTTTGTTGTGTTTTTACCCATAACGTTATCAGGTAAAGCGTCAAAGAATTTTTCATTTGCATCTTCCCCTGCAGCCTCTTCAGCTTCAATTGAAGACCATGTAAGTGCTTCTTTGCCTGCGACCTTTGACATCGGGCATTGGTCTATACAAACACCGCAGCCTGTACAATCTTTGCAGTATACCTGAACTTTGAATTTTTCACCGTGATCATTCGGTTTAGCATCAACTGTTGTGAAGGATGCAGGAGCATCTTTCAGGCTTTCAGGTTCTGCAAGTTTTGTTCTGATTGCAGCGTGAGGACAAGCTGATGCACAAATTCCGCACTGAATACAAGTTTCAGAATTCCATTTCGGAACACGTGGTGCAATGCCGCGTTTTTCAAGACAAGCTGTGCCTGTCGGAATTACACCATCAACTGACATTGCAGAAACAGGAATATCATCTCCTTTTTGTCTCATTGAAGGTTCAATGATTTTCTTAGCAAAATCAGATGCATTGTCTGGAATCAATTTAACATCTTCTGCATATCCGACTCCGTCTAATGATGAAGGTATAACAACTTCTTCTGTTGCGTTAACTGCAGCGTCAATCAATGCAAGGTTCATATTAACAACATCATCGCCTTTTTTCTTAAAGGTTTTCTTAGTCATTTCTCTCATACCTTCAAGAGCTTGTTCAAACGGAATAATTCCTGAAACTTTGAAGTATGCAACCATCATAACTGTGTTTGCACCTTTACCTCTCAAGCCCGGTTGTTCTTTGATAAGTTTTTCAGCATCTACGTTGTAGAATTTGATTTTCTTATCAATGATTGTTTTTTGCATATCACGGGTTAAGTGAGCAAAAGCTTCATCCTTTGTATAAGGTGAGTTAAGAAGGAATGTTCCGCCTTCTTTGATACCTTTAAGTAAATCATATCTGCCGATATAAGCATGAGCAGAACATGATACAAAATCAGGTGCTGTGATTAAATATGTTGATTTAATCGGTTTGTCACCAAATCTCAGGTGAGAAACGGTTACACCAAATGATTTTTTAGAGTCATAAGCAAAGTATGCCTGAGCATCTTTGTTTGTATATTGACCGATAATTTTGATTGAGTTTTTGTTAGCACCAACTGTACCGTCAGATCCAAGACCCCAGAACATGCAGTTTGTTGTACCTTCAGGTTCTGTAACGATGTGTTCTGTTATCGGTAAAGATTTGTGGGTTACGTCATCTTCAATACCTACGGTAAATCCGTGGAATCCGTTATTTTCTAAGTGTTTATATATTGCATAAACCATAGAAGGTGTAAATTCTTTAGAAGATAAACCATATCTGCCGCCTATAACGTTTATACCTTTACCTTCCAATGCAGCAACAACATCCATAAACAAAGGTTCACCGATTGAACCCGGTTCTTTTGTTCTGTCTAATACAGCGATACGTTTTACGCTTGAAGGCAAAGCTGCTTGGAAACGTTTAACATCAAACGGTCTGTAAAGTCTTACTTTTACCAAACCGTATTTTGTTCCGCGTTTTGCGTTCAGGTATTCAATAGTTTCTTCAATGGTTTCACAACCTGAACCTATTGCAACGATAACATCGGTTGCATCAGGTGCGCCGACGTAATCAAACGGATGATATTGACGGCCTGTAAGTTTTGCAACTTTGTCCATATATTCCTGAACGATATCAGGAACTGCATCATAGTATTTATTAACTGTTTCACGACCTTGGAAATATACGTCTGTGTTTTGTGCACCGACTTTACATACCGGAGCTTCAGGTCTTAAAGCTCTTTGTTTGAATTCTTCAATATATTTTTCTTCAACTAAAGATTTGATATCTTCATATGAGATTTCTTCAATCTTGTGAACTTCGTGAGATGTTCTGAAACCGTCGAAGAATTGCAGGAACGGAACTTTTGCTTTGTATGTAGCCAAGTGAGCTACCAAAGCCAAATCCATTTCTTCCTGAACTGAGTTTGCTGCTAACATTGCAAAACCTGTGTTACGGCAGCCCATAACGTCTGTATGGTCACCAAAGATTGCTAATGACTGAGCAGCCAAAGCTCTTGCTGCAACGTGAAATACACAAGGTAGCATTTCACCTGCAACTTTGTGCATAACAGGGATCATCAATAATAACCCTTGAGATGCTGTATAGGTAGAAGTTAATGCACCTGCAGCCAAAGAACCGTGAACAGCGCCTGCTGCACCTGCTTCTGATTGCATTTCTGCAACTCTAACTTCTTTGCCCCAAATATTTTGTTTGTGTTGGGATGCCCATTCATCAATCCATTCTCCCATGGTAGATGACGGGGTAATCGGGTAAATTGCTGAAACTTCGCTCATCGCATAAGCTACGTGGGCTGCAGCATAGTTACCGTCAACTGTAATTGTTTTTGGCATTTCTTGCCCTCCTTATCTATAACCAAATTACTATTGCACTTCTATATTTAAATAATACTACAAACATTTTTCCTGACCAATTTTTAGGCTTGTAAATTAATGTTACAATTTGGGCTTGTTTTTTGGTTTTGGGTTAAAATTTTTTTTGTTTGTTTTTTATAAATGGTCGGAAGATTTGAAGATGAACGTAAATTTTTTAAGTCAAAGAATTTCAGCCCCACAGAACATTTATTCTGCGCAAACAAAGTCGGAGTTAAAAGCTTCGTCAGGTATCGGATACGATAATTTATCCCCGTTAAAATCTGACACTGTGTCTTTTGGAGCTGCAAGATATATTGTAAGACCAAGCAACTATAGATCCCACTCACTTCATACGACGTCATTTCAGGATATATTGCTTGAAAAGTTCGTTTTACAAAACCCTGTATTGAGAGCAATGGGTGAGGATTATTATAAAGTGTTATGCGGCATAGATTCAGTGAAAGCCAGTGTTTTTAGTATTTGTGAAAATATTGAGCACCTTGTTAAATCTCCCGATTCGATTATTGATAAAATTCGACGTTCAGGCTCTTTTCAGATTTTCGATAAGATACGTGCTACCGCATATTGTGACAATCCGTATAATATGGACAGTCTTTTGCTGATACTTTCGGATATGGAAAAAAGCGGATATCCTATTACAAAAGTACCCAAAAACCTTTCTGAGTTAATGAAAAAAGGATATGTGCCTTTTGATGAAGAACGTATGATAATGAAATATATGGCAAATCCGAAAGATAAGGATGTGACGGCAGAAGTTCGCAACTTTTTCATAGAGAATGGCTATGATATTAAAGAGGTAAGGCAATTATTGTCCGGATTAAAATCCCTCGGAAGAGAACCAAACAAAGAGGAATTTTTGGCTGCAGTTTCACAACTTACCAAGAAAGTTCCTGACGTGGATATAAGATTAAATTCCGAAAGGCTAACACCGGAACAAATAGCTAAACTGCCGGAAAAATACAGATATTGTATCGGTGTCCCCCAAGGTTCCGGTTATGAAGATATACAGATTCGTTTTAATACCAATAGTGTTAAATATGGCACCAAAGACCGTAGTACTCCTCATGAATTGATAATTTTGTTTGGAAAAAATTATTATGATGCAAAAACACGTGAATCAACTTTCATTTATTCAAATTTGAGAAAATTTAAAGAGCTTAATGTGAAAAGATATCTTGATAATCCCGACTTTGATAAATACACGGAATTATACAGAACAATGAAAGATGCGATTGAAGGATTGTTTGTAAACAATGTTTCAAAAATTGAATTCAGCAACGCAAAATGTGCCGATTTTCTGAAAAGCGATGAAAGAAAGACTATTTCCTTTACAAAAGGTGCTATAGAAGATTTTGAAAGATTCTTTAAAGTTCTTTATAGCGGGCTGGAAAGACCATATAAGAAGGAAATGAACAGCACTAATATATCAAGAGAGCAAAGAAGTGAATTGCGTAAGGCATTGGCTAAAGATCGTGCAACATTAATAGAGATGCGTGATAAACTAAGAGAAACAATCAGATTATATAACAGCAGTGAGGCATATAAATTGACTGAACCAAAACCTGAACCGGTAAAAGCTTCTAAAAAATCCCCAAAAGCTAAAAAAATAGATACTAAAGCATAACAAAAAGCGGAAGTCTTTTGACCTCCGCTTTTTATAATATTATGACTCTTATTCATCCTTTGCCGCAAATGATTTATTTGCTTTTGATGATATTTCGTCTTTGATTTTCGAAATAAATTCATCTATTGAGAATGTTCCGACCTGACCGATACCTCTTGCTCTTACGGCAACGGAATTTGTTTCAATTTCTTTGTCGCCGACAACACAAACATAAGGAATCTTCTTATCTTGCAGACTTTCTCTTATTTTGTAATTCATAGACTCTGAACGGTCATCAAGATTTGCTCTTATTCCGGCATCTCTCATTTTCTTATATACCTGTTCCGCAAAATCAACGTGTTTTTCGTTGGAAATCGGAACAATATTTACCTGAGTCGGAGCAAGCCAGGTCGGGAAAGCACCTGCATAGTGTTCTATCAATATGCCGTGGAATCTTTCCATTGAACCGAAGATTACTCTGTGTAACATCAACGGAGTCTTTAACTGACCGTCTTTATCCTGATATTTAATATCAAATCTTGCAGGTAAGTTAAAGTCTAACTGGATAGTTGCACACTGCCATGTTCTTCCGATAGCATCTTTTACCTTGAAGTCGATTTTTGGTCCGTAGAATGCTCCGTCGCCTTCATTGATGTCGTATTTCATACCACGGCGATCCATAGCCTCTTTCAATCCTGCTTCGGCTTTGTTCCAGTTTTCTATTTCACCGACAAAACTTTCAGGTCTTGTTGATAATTCAACTTCAAATTCCATATTGAAGATTGCCATAGTGTCAGCAACAAAATCAATAATTGCGTTGATTTCGTCAACTAATTGTTCTGGGGTACAGAAGATGTGAGCATCGTCTTGAGTAAATCCTTGAACACGAGTCAGGCCTGACAGGGCACCTGATTTTTCTTTACGGTAAACTGTGCCGAGTTCAGCCATACGTAACGGCAGTGAACGGTATGAATATCTGTTTGCTTGATAAATCAGAATGTGGAACGGACAATTCATCGGTTTTACAACGAATTGAGCATCAGAATCTTCATCTTTTTGTACAAAGAACATATTTTCTTT
>JAFYDY010000107.1 GCA_017544545.1 bacterium | reverse complement strand
TTACGACGTTTTCGGCAAGAAAATTCCTCATGGGATGATGGCCTCTCTTTCATCTTTTGATTCTTTATTCAAAACTGTTCCGTGGTCTTTATATTTTTTGAGAATAAAATGAGTGGATGTGCTAATAATACTGTCAAGAGTTGATAATTTTTCGGAAACAAATCTGGCGATTTCTTTTAAAGATTTTTCTTCCAGAATTACCAAAAGGTCATAACCGCCGGAAATTAAATAAACAGCTTTGACTTCAGGATATTTATAAATTCTTTCTGCCATATTGTCAAAACCTTTTCCTCTCATTGGCGTAACTTTAACCTCAATAAGTCCTGTTACTTTCTCAATAGAGGTTTTATCCCAATTTATAAGGGTATGGTATCCACAGATTATTCCTTCATTTTCAAGTTTGGAAATTTGATCCAAAACTTCGGCTTCACTTTTTCCAAGCATTATGGCAAGTTCATTAAAATCAATTCTGCTGTTTTTTTCTAATATAGATAACAATTCGTCTCTCATAATTAATCTCCCTTTGCTTAATTATAACAAAAATCGCTTATCGTGGCAAAAATTTATCTTTACATGTTTTATGTGGGGTATGAAAGTCGATAATGTATCTTTTACCTCAAAAATAAATTTTGTAGATGCAAAAACTTTTTATTCTAAGTTTAGGCAGGGATTGTATGTTGATCCTCGTGATGTGGATGAATTTGTGTGTAAAAGTAATGAAATTTTTACGGATGAGGTAAGAACATGTACGGCTGGAGGGGTGATAGATTTTAATAATTCGGTGGTCGGCGGCTTTCATTTCTTTGACGATTTTGACAACAATCAGGCGCTTGGGAGATTTATTAAAGAGCTTTTTGAAAAAATACAAAATCCCCAAAGGGCGTTGATAGTTGGTGGAAAACAGCTTAGGAATTCTGTCTATTCGCTTCCAAACTTTACGGAGATTTGCAAGGGAATACGTGAAAGAGTGCCTAAGGTAACGGTTTTTGGTGAGCATAAATTCCCGTGGTCTGAAACAGATATTCACTATTCATTAAAAGATGACACGTGGACAGTGCATTCTATGTACAGACCGTATACCGATTATAAAGAGCATGAAGTTCGTTCTTTGGATGATTTATATGAAGCATATAAATCAGTAGAGCTGGCAGAAGGTGACAGCCTGTATATCAACGGAGAACAGGTTATTTTTTAAACAAGAGAAAGCTGTCTTTTTTCAGGTTTGATTTTTCTCAGTTTTTCAACTCTTTTTAAGACAATATTTGCCTGATCTTCTTTGGGGTCTGAACATAAAAACTTCTTATAAAATCTTTTTGCATAGGCTTTATTCCCGAGTTTGTCAAAGCAAAGACCTATTTCCGAATATATTTTTGTGTATTTCGGGTTGATTTTAAGAACGTCCATGTACAAGCCCAGTGCCTGTTTATAGAGCTCCATCTGAACTAACAATTCTGATTTTCTCACATAAGCGTTGATATATTCCGGTGAATGCTCAATGAGTTTTTGATAAATCATTAAAGCCATATCCTGTTCTTCAGCCATTTCGTGTGCAAGTCCCAGATGATAAATAACTTCGGGATTGTCCGGCTCAAGCTGAATTGACTGGATAAAACACTTTATAGCTTTGCACGGAACTTCATCTTTCAGGTGACAAAGTCCAAGCTCATAAAAAACTTCGGGGTTTTTAGAATCAAGCAGGGCTGATTTTTCCAAATATTCAATGGCTTTTTGAGTTTTGCCAAGATTTTTATAACAAAGCCCGAGTCCGTAATATGTTTGAGCATTATTTCGGTCAAGCATAACTGAATTGAGGTATTTCCCGACAGCTTCTTTATACGAATTTTTAATTCTCAGCTTGTCGGCCTGTTCCCTCAATCTTGCCGGCAAAGCCTTGCCTGCAGGGGTACTCATATAACCGGATTTTGTCTTATTGGTACTCAACTCTTCTTCCTCTTTGTATATTTATAATAAAATTTTTTCATGCCCGTAAGAACAACCAAAAGATGTAAACATTAATCAATCATTGGATTTATTCTCATTATTGTGTTATAAATTAGTTATGAGAAAGTTTTATATCGTTTTAGGGATAATGATAGCGGGAATGTTCCTTTCGCCTGTTATGTCGGAAGAAGTCCATTTGGGCGAAGTTGAGCAGGCAAAACTCGAGCTGCCTAAGGTTGATTATAAAGCCGCAGAGTCCCTTGTTATCAGCGATAAAGAGATTATGGATGAAATCGTAAAACTTCAGAAGGAAAAAGATCTTGAAGATATAGATGCACTTTGGAAGGGTACGGTTGAAAATAATCAGGTAATCGGGTTTGCCTTAAAAAAACTTTCAACCCCCGAAAGCCAAAGACGTATTCATTCATCTTTGATGGCGAAAACTCTCTCTGCAATTGTGTCAGGAGCTTCTTTGGCACCTGCTCTTGTCGGTGCTGATTATATGGTGCAATCGGGTGCTTATGCCGCAGGACGTCTGGCACAAAATCTTATTAACAGAAAAAATATTCCGCAGGAAGTCCCGCTTACTGATACCGAGCTTATTGAACTTGCCGGGCTTGTTGAAAGTTTGCAGGACAAAATTATAAATGCTTATTACAATTACAAAAGTGCGCTGGGACAATTAAAAGAGGTCAGATCAAGAGAGCTTTTGTATAACAAAAATTATGTGAATGCGATGGACGATGAGGATTTTTTGGAAATTGCAATATCTTCTGCGCAATATAAAGAAATGCAAATTGAAGAATATAAATATATGCAGCTTGCAAAAAAATATCATCTTGAGCTTCAGCGGCTTGCAGGTAAAAAAGTTGTAGATAATTTAAACTTGTATCAATATGATTATGATTCCGCGTTGATTGGAGGTAATAATGCTAAGAAATAAATGGTTACTGGCGGCAGCGATGTTTTGTATAACAATGGCCCCCGTATATTCTGAAAATCTGGAATTGACGGATTTGACGGCACCAAAGCCTCCGGCATATCGTGTCGGGATTTCCGAATATCCTGAGCAGCAGTATATTCAGGCATTAGAAGATCCGACATTTAATGCGGAACAAAAATACGCTAATCTGGATAAGACAAAAGAAGGTGATATTACTGATATGACCTATGCTGATTTGAGTATAAAACGTTTGTCCAGAGAGGTTGCTCAAGAATTGGAATATGAAGAAAAAGATATGGTTTCCGATTTGTCTTTGTTGTGGCAGGGTGCTGCAACCCAAAGTGATACAATAAACTTTGCACTTTATAAACTGGCAAATCCTGATGCTGACAAACCCGATGAAAAATCAATTAAAAAAGTTCTGACAACAATAGCAAGTATGTCCACTCTTGTCGGTGCAAGTATGGGAAATCCGATATTGGCAGGGTCTTCGTTAATCGGAGGTAATATTCTGGGAATTATGGGACAGGATGTAAAAGCTCTTAACTATAAATATACCAGAGTAAATGATGCCGATATGATTATTCTGATAAGAAAAGTTGAGGATTTGCAGCAAAAGGCAATAGACCTATATTACGATTATATGAGTGCCAAAAAGCAATTAGAATATGCAAATGACTTAGTTAAAGAACGTCAAACCAAGTTTGAATTGGCACAGAAAAATAATGCGGCAAGAGAACTCATCGTTATTACAGATGCCTATTATCGTTCCTCTTTGGACAGACAAAGAACTGCAAAATCCGAATTTTTCTCAAAACGTGCAGCTTTGGAGCAGTTTGTGGGTAATGAGACATTCTTACAGTTTGAATCAGAAC
>JAFYDY010000106.1 GCA_017544545.1 bacterium | reverse complement strand
CAACTGCAGAAATTATGAGCGCAAGCAAAACATTTATTCTGCACAAACACAGTGTACACAACAAAATAACAGATATAACAATCGGATTTGTAATAAATGAAATCATAGTTCCTGCCTAAGCTAAGATTATCATAAACAAACCCTTGGGTAAATATTTTAGCGGTTTTTCAGTTAAGGATTTTGTTTCCTTTTGTAAAAATTTTACCTGAACAACGGATAAGAATAACAAAATTTATTATGTTTGCGTTTTTGAGCAAAAGAACAGCAGAAATCAGGAGGTAAAAATGTATACAAATTTTATGCCGGCAGCTTATATGTATAACCCATACCCAATGTACCCAAATCCGTATTATATGAATCCAAATCCGTATTTAGTACCGCAAGTACAACAAAAGATTTATGTTCCAGGACCGCAAGAATCAATTCTACCTCCTGACATTGACGATTATTATTCTGCTACAAGAAACATTGAAGATGGTACGGTAAAGATAACATACGATATCCCTAATGCATGTGATGAAGAAAGAATATATATATTCAAAGCAGATGGCAGTGCATCATCAGAATCATGTGCCTGGGGGGGTAAAAAAGAATATCCTGCAGGTACATTTTCAAAACTGATGAAAAATTTACCCAAAGAGCTAAAGATGGATCCGCAACTGGCAAGACAAATGGTAAACGAATTACATAAAAAAGAAAACGGGAAATATATAAACACCGTTGTGTAAATATTTTAGCAGTTTGAAATATCGTCATTCTGAACTTGATTCAGAATCTATTTTAGAATGACAGAACCCTCTGGTCCATATTTACAAAACTCCCCGCTTGTTATAACATAAAATCAACGAGGATTATGGTTATGGGTATTTTTTCAAAGATTTTCAACATCGATACAAAAAGTTCAAACAGAATTATTCTGACAATTTTGGGAATTAAAATAAAATTTTTCAGACCCGGTTATAAAAATCAGGCGAGTGAATTTATAAATTACCAAGGAGACATTACCCAAATTCCAAAGGCAACAGGGGGACTGAGAAAAGTTCAGCTCGCTAACCTTAAAATGCTTTGCATCTTTGATAAACTCTGCAAAGAAAACGGAATTGAATACTGGCTTGATTACGGAAATCTGCTCGGTGCAGTCCGCCACAAAGGATTTATACCCTGGGATGATGATGTAGACCTTAGCCTTATGAGAAAAGACGGCGAAAAGCTCTACAACCTGTTTAAAGATGGTATCCCCGGCTATGAGGATTTGTACCTTGAATATAACAACAACGGAAGAAATAAATGCCTTCTGAAACTCAAGCATAAAAAATTGTGCAATATCGCGCTTGACCTGTTTATGATGGATTTATATTACAAAAAGACCACTCCGGAGGAAAAAGAAGCCCTCAATAAACTCATCCGCTACTTATACAATCGCCCGATAGACAAAATTACAAGACCGTTCTATTTGGGCAATCCAAAAAGAATTCTAAACAGAATGGCAAAAACATATGAAAAATATATTATGAAAGGGAATATAGCAAATCCGACAACGGAGCCATCAGTTGTCTGCTACTTGGATTATCCCCACTCTCACATACACAGAGTCTACGATTGGGAAGATATTTACCCTCTCAAAGAAATAGAATACGAAGGGCTGAAATTCCCTTGTCCAAACAATTCTGAGAAAATATTGGAACTTGTATATGGTAATTATATGAAACTAAGAGGAGATTGCTATCCTCGCCACGCAAGTTCACAACCCAATCCGGAAACAGAAAAAACACTCAACGAATTTATTTCCGACTTAGCAGACAAAATGTAGAGATATAAACATTTACCCCTTATTCCACACCGCGTTTTTTATCTTCAAGACGTTTCTGTCCGTAACCGTAGAACGCATATATTAACAACCCTACTACAAGCCAAATAACAAAATAGCTTGATGAAGTTTTGAGCGTTTTCAGAGAATACATTATCAAAACGGTACAAATTATTATCCCTGCAATCGGGAACCACGGACACAACGGAACCTTAAACGGTCTTGGTCTTTCGGGATCAGTTTTTCTTAGTATCAAAACCGCAATACATATTATAACAAACGACGTAAAAGTACCGAAATTACACAACGCTGCCGATATATTCAAATCCATAAACAAACTGCAAACAATAACAATTAAACCGGAAATCCATGTCATAACGTGCGGAGTTCTGTATTTTTTGTGAATCAATCTCCAGGATTTCGGCAGGAATCTGTCACGGCTGATTGCGTACAAAATTCTTGTTGTACCTAACTGGTAAACCAACAGAACGGTTGTTAAAGCACAAAGCGCACCCACCGAAATTAAGCCTGCAAACCAATCCTTTCCGACATAACTCATAGCGTGAGCAATCGGAGCTTTTATATCTATCATATCAACAGGTACAATACCGGTTAAAACAAGTGCTACACATACATACAAAATCGTACAGATAATAAGTGTTCCCAAAATTGCAATAGGCAAATCTCTTTGCGGCTTTTCGGTTTCTTCTGCCGTTGTTGAGATAGCGTCAAATCCAATATATGCAAAGAAGATTAAGAACGTACCCATCAAAACACCCTGAACAGGATGAACAACAGGCAAAAACGGAGTCCAGTTTTCAGGTTTGACGTAGTGCGAACCGATTACGATGAATGACAAAATCATAAACATATTCACACCGACCATTATACTGGCAACCCTTGTAGATTCTTTTACCCCTCTGACAAGGAGTATTGTCAAAAGCAAAACTATAGCAATTGCGGGCAAATTAACCGTAAAAGGAATATGACCGAATAAGTATGGAATCTTATCATGAATATCCCAGTTATTTGCATCACACAAAGTTGCCATTGTCCTATAATCGTGTCTGAGCCATATAGGGAAATTCACGACAAAATCGGGTAATACATTTTTAAACCCTTTTAAAAATTGAACAAAATATCCTGTCCACGCACTTGCAACAGTAATATTTCCGATGGCATATTCAAGCATCAAAATCCAGCCGACCATCCACGCCATAAATTCACCCATCGTCGCATAGGTATATGTATAAGCACTTCCGGCAACAGGAATCATAGCTGCAATTTCAGAATAGCAAAGAGCTGAGAAAACACACGCAATTGCCGCCAAAATCATTGATATTACAATAGCAGGGCCTGCGCCTGCACTTTCTGCACTGCCTGTTATTGCGGTTCCGATAATTGTAAAAATACCAGTTCCGACAACAGCCCCTATACCTATTACGATAAGGTCAAATACGTTCAGAGTCTTTTTAAGTTCTGATTTTTTACTCGTCGCAAGCAAATCATCAATACTTCTTTTCTTTATAATATTTCGGCTTATATCTTTTAAATTCATTTTTATTCATCTTCCTGACTGGTAATAAAACCCTGTACAAGTTCTCTGTGAATTTTGTTTTCGTTATTTCTGTTTTTAATAAATCCGTACAGTAAATATATTATAGCACCAACACCCAGCCATACCGGAAACAACATTGCAGAACTTCCTGCTTCTATTGATTTGTAAATCATTAATCCGCCGCAGCATACAACACCCATCAAAGGTACCCACGGTGAAAACGGTACTTTGAACGGTCTTGGTCTGTCCGGATCGGTTTTTCTCAAAATCAATACGGCAATACAAACGATTATAAATGATGTGAAAGTACCATAGTTACACAATTCTGCCGCAACATTGAGATTCAAAGTTAATATCCCTACAACAGCCAAAGCTCCTACTGTCCAAGTTAATAATGCCGGAGTTTTGAATTTTGGGTGAATCTTTTGGAATCTTTTTGAAATAAAATGGTCACGACTCATTGCAAACAAAATTCTTGTTGCAGCCATTTCCAACACCAGCAAAACTGATGTTAAACCTGCCAAAGAGCCCAAAGATATTAAGCACGCAACTTTATCATGCTGAATAAGCTGCATACAATATACCATTGGCGCATCCAAAAATTCCATCGGAACAGGACCTCCGGTTTGCACCATGCCTGTCAAAACCAAAGCAACAAGAACATAAACTATCGTTGTTACAACTAATGAACCGATAATACCGACCGGCAAATCCTTCTGAGGATTTTTACATTCCTCAGCCGCCGTTGCCAGAGCATCAAACCCGATATATGCAAAGAAGATTAAAAATGCAGCCGAGAATATCCCTGCCATACCGTTTGGCGCAAACGGTGTCCAATGCGGCGGTGTATGAGCAAATGATAATGCTCCGAAGAGCACAAACAAACCGATAACTGCAAGTTTTATGAACACCATAACTCCTGCCATCTTAGCAGAATCTTTTGTACCCTTTACCAAAATAGCAGTCATTAAAAGCACAATAAGAATTGCGGGAATATTTATACAAACAGGCACGCCTAAAAATCTCGGGACATACAAATCCGGATTTGCTGAAAGCATCTTGCTTACAGAAAATACATCATTTGTAAACCACGCATTCAAATTAGGATCTATCAGCCATGTCGGTAATTTGTCCGCAAACAGCTGTAAAAACTGCATAAAATAATTTGACCAAGCACAAGCAACAGCAATAAATCCGATTGCATATTCAAGCATCAGAACCCAGCCAACCATCCACGCCGCAAATTCACCCAACGTTGCGAAGGTATAAGTATATGCACCACCTGCAACAGGTATCATTGTTGCAAATTCCGAATAGCAAAGAGCTGAGAATATACACGCAATAGCCGCAACAATCATTGAAACAACAAGCGCAGGGCCTGCACCCATACTCATTCCGTCAGCACTTCCCGCTGCCGCTATACCGACAACAGCAAAAATTCCGGAACCGATAATCGCACCAACACCCAAGATAATCAAATCCCAGACTCCAAGTGTTTTTTCCAATCCGTCATTTTTTGCATCCGCAAGCATTTCATCGGGTGCTTTAATTCTTGTAATGTGTCTTAAAAAACTGCGAGTAAATGTCGCTCTGTTAAATTTTTCTGCCATTTATTTTCCTTACGATTTAGGGTATTACTTACAAATTAATTCTTTGTCTTTACACAATGGGAATCCCATTGCTTCACGCTGTTCAACATACAATTTCGCAACTGCAGATGCCATTGTTCTTACTCTGCCGATAAAATTGTTACGCTCATCCTTACTGATTACACCATGCGCATCCAACAGGTTAAAGGTGTGCGAACATTTTAAAACATAATCATAAGCCGGCAAAACAAGTTTTGCATTAACGCAATTTTCAACCTCTTTTTGATAAAGGTCAAACATCGTGAAAAGAGCATCCGTATTTGAATATTCAAAATTATATTTTGATTGTTCTATTTCATTTTGAAGGTAAATATCGCCATATTTTAATGTATCGTTCCACATAATGTCATAAACGGATTCTTTATTTTGAAGATACATTGCAATACGTTCCAAACCATATGTTAATTCCAAAGCAACCGGTTTAATTTCCAAACCGCCAACCTGTTGGAAATAAGTAAACTGAGTAATTTCCATACCGTCAAGCCATACTTCCCAGCCTACACCTGCAGCACCCAAAGTCGGAGATTCCCAGTTATCTTCAACAAAACGTACATCATGTTTTGAAAGGTCAATACCCATTGCTTCCAAACTCTGAAGGTACAATTCCTGAGCATTGTCTGGTGAAGGTTTTAAGATAACCTGAAACTGAAAATAATGCCCCAAACGATTTGGGTTTTCGCCATATCTTGCATCAGTCGGACGCCTGCAGGGTTCAATCATTGCGGTATTCCAAGGTTCAGGGCCTAATGATCTTAAAAACGTAGCAGGGTTCATTGTAGATGCACCCTTTTCTATATCGTAAGGCTGCTGTATTATACAGCCATAGTCCGACCAAAATTTTTGTAAATTAAAAACCAATTCTTGAAAATTTAATGCCATAACATAAGTCCAATATTGTACTGTCTACACTTGTATGAGTGTATTACGAACATAGTACAATTTCAACTTTATTGTAAATATATTTAACAAAAGAAAATCAAGCATGATATGATGGTTTTGTGAGGTAATTATGGTTGATAAGGTAATAATATTTTCAGGCAAACAATATTCGGGCAAAGACACCGCCGCAAAGATTATGCTTGAAAAAATGACAGACTACAGGCGTTGTGCCATAGGAGATATTATAAAAATCACTTACGGTGCGCAGCACAACCTAACCTTTGAAGAAATTGAAGCAAACAAACCCAAATACAGGGCAGGACTAATTGAACTCGGGAACTGGGGCAGAGCTCAAGATCCTGATTATTGGCTCAAAAAGCTTTTAGAGCAATCCGGAAACATTATTGTAACAGATGTTCGTGTTCCTCACGAATACGAAATTTTTAAAAATGCCGGAGCAATTACAATAAGAATAAATGCAGACAGAGATCTGCGAGAAGCAAGAGGCGGCACACTTGTCGGAGAAGATGATGTAACCGAAGTGGGTTTAGACAACATTACAGATTGGGATTTTGTAATAGACAACAATTCTGATTATCCGACCTTAGTCAAAAACGTTGAAAAAATCATTGAAAAAATATATTCCTAACCACCTGGGCAGAGAGATTCCCAATCGGGTTCTTCAGGCTCTTCGCCGGGCTCTGTAATATGTTCGCCCATCTCCAGCATAACCTGCAAGGACAATTTTAACTGATGTTTATAATTTTCTCTTGCTCTTTCAAGAGTTTTCGCACAAAAAGTAAAACTCGGGATTTCCTTAATCTCAATATAATAATACGGATTTCCGTCAAAATCTAAGTCCTGACCTTCAATCAGTGTCCAATCCAGGTTTAAATAATAGTCTAAATCTTTTTCCATTTTAAATTAGTTATCCAATGAAGAATTGCTCAACGGTTGAGAAAGCATAATCCCTTCTCCGCCGACAACATCTGCTCTTTGTCCGTCTATAAACAAATATACAGGCAAATTAGTGTTCAGTTTTGCTGTTTTAATCAACTGATAAAGTCTTTTATAAAGACTTTCCGTTCCTCCTCCTGTTACAAAAGCTGAGGTCAAATTAACAACAACTTTGTCTGACATTTCAGTAATATTTATAATCTGTGCAGATGCCGGAATTTCAGTATATACGCCCTTTTGCTGTTCTTCGGGCTTTGGACCTCTCATAAGGCAATTTACCGCATATCTGATTTTTGAACCGTCAACATCGGCTTTATATACTCTTTTTACAGCCTTATAAACTTCTTCATTATGTTCATTTTTACCGATAAAATATATATTAATGAATTCTTTTTCTTTATTTTCTTCTGTTTCTTCCTGCTTTGCATCCTCTGCAAGTTCTTCCTGTACCGAGCGTTCCAGAACCTGAACATCGTCAGGCTTTACATCGTGTTTTGGCATAAACACGTTAAACGCAACCAAGCCGACAATTACGACCATACAGAAACCTATTATTATCAGTAATATTTTTTGATTTTTTGTCATTTTACTAATCCTTCGGAACTACAATTACACCTTGAGCGAATACCATATCATCTTTTATTTCAACATTTTTTACGTTTACTTTTGCAGATTTGTTATCAAAAATATTAACCGAAAAGTCTAACGGATTTAAATAATTCATAATAAAATCGAGTTTATTAAGTCTGAAATTCATTTTATTTGATACCAAATGTGTATTGCTGAAATCAATTTTGCCGTCTTTTACGCTCAAATCAGTCTGAACAACCAACTTGTATTCTTTTGTAATAAACGGTACTTCAAAACCTAAGACATAGTACAGTTTATTATTCTTAATTTTCATTTTTGCTGAAGATACCTGGAATCCGAGTCCGTATGAAGATAAAATTCTGTTCAAATCTTTTACAATTTTTTGGTATTTCGCATTTGAAACAGTTTTATTTATTGCTTCTGTATCCATAGAAATATCAAAATTCAAAGGCATAGCCTCAACAAATATTATTTCTTTACCTGATTGTCTTATATAATTGAAATCACAAATTGTTTCCATATCAAATGAAGTAAAGTTAATATCATTAAGAACTACGTTATTACCTTTTACCTTCATCCCTTTGAAAATACCGTTTTTCAAATCTTTTGGGCTGTATGAATCAATATTTATTTTCAAATCATCGGCAGAAGCAATTTTCAAAACTTCTTTTCTCAGTATTGATTCCAATTTCTTTTCGGTAAGAGCATTTGCACCAACGACATTACTCATCACTGCACGGAATTTATTGTTCATGTTATACGGAGAAACGCACTCATAATCACATTGTGCAAAAGATGCATTTGCAAAAACTAACAATAGTCCTAATAATAAAATAATCTTTTTCATAACACCTCAAATACTTTTTTTGCCAATATTTTGTCATCGGCAACCAATCCTACACCATGTATTTTACCACTATATACCAAAAATACAATATTTGAACTTTTGTAACCTCTGTTTTTAATCGGCATCCCATGACTAATTCGTTCAGCCTCGCTTTCCGATAAATCACACACTTCATTATCCATAACATCAGTCGGATAAATCAGGCTGTTTACAGCAAAATCCTTATCAGAAACCTCCGATAAATCATGCGAATCTTCTATTGTGAATTTGCCGGCTTTTGTACGCTCCAGTGCAATCAAATAGCCGCCGCATTCCATCATATTCCCCAAATCATTTGCGATTGAACGTATATATGTTCCCGCAGAACATGCCACTTTTATTTTTGCAATCTGGGTTGCTTCATCAAAATCAAGCAGATTTATTTGCGAGATTTTAACCTGTCTTGGCTCAATCTCAACGGTTTCACCTGCTCTGGCGTATTCGTACAGTTTTTTCCCATTCTTTTTAATGGCAGAATATATTGGCGGAAGCTGCGAAATGTCACCTTCGAAATTTTTCAGCGAACAAATAATTTCATCAGATTTTACATTCTTTTCAAAAACCTTAACCGTTTCTCCGTCCAAATCATAAGTATCCGTGCTTTTTCCAAACTGTACGGTCGCAATATATTCTTTATCATCAGGTAAATATTCAATTAGTTTTGTAGCTTTACCGATACAGATTGGCAAAACTCCGGTTGCAAAAGGATCAAGAGTTCCGGTATGACCAATTTGCTTTAATCCCAATATTTTACGCAATTTCCCTACAACATCATGAGATGTCATCCCTTTGGGCTTATTTATATTCAGGAAGCCAAGTGGTAAACCACTATCCGTGCCCACTTAAATTTCTCCCCTTGAAATTTTGTTTATTAATTCAGTAACTCTTGCGCCTTCTTCCAAACCGTTGGAATATACGAACCTCAATTCCGGAGTTAAGCGCAAACGCAGTCTTTTACCGACTTCATATCTGATTTTTGAAGTGCTTTTATCAATAACTTCTTTTGATTTTGCAATTTGTTCTTCCGACCCCAATACACTATATATTACTTTAGCGAAAGAGTTGTCGTGAGAAACTTCAACATCAACTATCGAGACAACACCTTCCAACCCTCTGATTTCTTTTCGGAGAATCTCAGATATATCTCTCATCAATTCTTTTCTTACTCTTTCATTTCTAAGTGTCATCGGTACCTCTATAAAGACTTTCTTTCAACTTCTTCCGTGGTAGAAACTTCTATAATATCACCCACCTGAATATCATTAAATTTATTGAAAGAAATACCACATTCAAAACCTTGTGCAACTTCTTTTACGTCGTCTTTAAAACGTTTAAGCTGGTCAATTTCACCACGGTATATTTCAACGCCGTCACGCAGCAATACTGCATCTTTTGAACGGACAATCTTACCTTCGGTTACATAGCAGCCCGCAATCTTTGAAGTTTTGCCGATTGTAAATACCTGACGAACTTCGGCTTTACCAAGCTCAACTTCTTTAACTTCAGGTTCAAGAAGTGACAACAGAGTTTTTTCAATATCTTCTAACAACTGATAGATGATATCATATTTTTTAATTGTTACCCCTTCTTTTTCTGCAGAAGCAAGAGCATTTGAATCTTCTTTAACCGTAAAGCCCAAAATCAGAGCATTTGAAGCTGCAGCCAACATAACATCAGCTTCCGAGATATCTCCAACACCGACGTGAATAATTTTTGTTGTAATTTCTTTTGACTCAACCTGTGCAATAGCCTGTGCAACAGCCTCAGCAGCACCGTTTGTATTTGCCTTGATAATCAGATTTAACTGAGGAATAGCATCATCTCCGGCAACTGCTTCTTTTCTTATATGAGCCGGCAGCATAGCTTCCAGACGTTTGTCACGTTCTTTTTCTTTTCTGTCTTCAACAATAGAACGCATTTCTTTTTCGTTTTGAACAACTTCAAAATAATCACCTGCCTGAGGAACCTCAGATAAACCTAAAATCTCAACCGGAGTTGATGGCTCAGCTTTCTGAATTCTTTCCCCGCTATCAGATAGCAGAGCTCTTATTCTGCCGCAAGCAGTACCTACAACAACACAATTACCTGTTCTCAGTGTACCGTTTTGTACAAGAAGGGTAGCAACAGGGCCTTTACCTTTATCAAGGTTTGCTTCAATAACGACCCCTGAAGCCTCTGCCTTCGGATTTGCTTTCAGATCCTGAACATCAGCAACAAGCAAGATGTATTCCAAAAGCTCATCTATACCTACACCCTGAATAGCAGAAACATTTACTGTAATGGTATCCCCGCCCCAAGTTTCAGGAACAAGGCCATGTTCTGTGAGTTGTTGTAAAACTTTATCAGGATTTGCACCCGGCTTATCAATTTTATTAACTGCAACAATAATAGGAATTTCGGCAGCTTTTGCGTGGTTGATAGCTTCAATAGTCTGAGGCATTATACCGTCATCAGCCGCAACAACCAAAATCGCAATATCCGTTGCCTTTGCACCACGAGCTCTCATTTCTGTGAAAGCTTCGTGACCGGGGGTATCCAAAAATACAATCTTTTTATCATTATTGTCACCGACAAATACTGTGTACGCACCGATTGACTGAGTAATACCACCCACCTCGGTTGCAACAATCTTATGTTTTGAAGCTCTGATACTGTCTAACAATGTTGTTTTACCGTGATCAACGTGTCCCATAATACTGATAACCGGAGCACGCTTTTTAAGTAATTTTTTATCAACTTCCGACAGGGTTTTAGCTTTTTCTTCTTTTTCTAATTCCTGTTCAATATAAGCATCTAAATCTTCTTCCAAAACTTCCAAACCGTATTCGGCACACACTTTTTTAATTACATCAACATCAATCAGCTGATTAACTGTTGCCATAACACCATTAAGCATCAGGAATTTAACGATTTCGGCCGGAGTTTTTTTGATTTTATCAGACAATTCAGAAATCGTCATTGCCTGAGTTACAACTATTTGCTTAACTTCTTCAACTTCTTCCGTTTTTTGAGTTTTCTTCTTATGATGTTGAGCTGCAGCCTTCTCTAAGGATATTCTTTCCTGTTCTTCCGCTTTTGAATTAAAATCTTTATTCTTTTTCTTATTATCGCCACGGCGTTTTGAATTTCCGCCGCCCGGCTTGTTATCATATATTTCTTGCGGAATAATTCTGCGTTCTATCGGTTTTTTTGATGAAAAATCTCTTTCCTTATTATCTCTTGGCGATTTATCTGGTTTTGAATATTTCTTTTCGTCAGCCTGTTTTTCACCTCTTGGCGGAAATTTTTTATCTGCGGGTTTTGACACTGCATCCGGCTTTTGCGGTGCTCTGCGAACAATTTCCAGACGGCTGACAGGTTTAACAATTTCAACTTTCGGACGTTCGATTTTTGGGGCTTTTTCAGCTTTATCTGCCGCCTTTGGCTTGGTTTCAGCCTTTTCTTCTTTCTTTTCTTCAACCGGGGGTTCTACTTTTGCTTTTTTTACAACAAAAGCTTTTGGTTTTGTAACTTTTTTCACTCCGCCGTTTTCAATAAATTCTTTCAGACGGCTGATTTGATCAAGAGTAACAGTGCTTGAATGAGTCTTTCCGGTTATCCCGATTTGAGCAAATTTCTCTATCACTTCCTTGCTCGGAAGCGCCAGTTCTTTTGCCAATTCACTTATTCTAATCGTTTCGTAACTCATTCAGTATTTGTCCTTTCAATTCGCTTGGTACAGAGGTTTTCAGATGTTTTGCTATTCTGTTTTTTTTAAATGCTGCCTCTATACACGTTTCATTATAGCAAAGATATACAGATCTGCCAAATGTTTTTGGTCCACCGTTTATAACAATCTCACCATGTGGATTTTGCGCGGTAATCTTAATTAATGTTTCTCTGTTGCATATTTTTCCGCAACCTGCACATTTTCGCTCTAACATAGTACAATTCTAACAAAAACATATATTTTTACAAATAAAAAGGTGGCAAAACAAGCCACCTTTGCATGTTATATAAAACACTAAATTAAAAAATTAATTATTCTTAAAATTTTCAAATAAACCGTCTAAGCGTTCTGACGGGCTTTTCTTAACAAGCATTGAAGGGTTTATCCCTAACGTTAAAGGCAATTGTAAATCTGATACATCATATCCTCTGTTTTCCAACTCCTCAACAAGTTTTCGGTAGCCTTCCTCATTCACTTTGATATCTTTTTTCTTCGCAACCATGCAATCAGCAAGTCTTGATATCAAATTTTCATCCGTTGGCTTATAGTTTTCAACAGGTTCTCCTGTCATATAATCTATTGGAACAATTGTCGGGTCAGGGTTCACTTCTACAACCTTAAAATGAGGATTCATAGCTATTCCTTCTCTTGGTTGTACACCCTCCTTAATCATTTTTCTACATTTCGCCTGCATAGATGCATCGGACTGGATTTTTTTACCGTTATCCGGATCAAATTCAATACCCATAATAAACTCCTTTCGTGTTATCCATCAATAAGCACATGTTATTTATATAAAAACACACCGGATTCAAAAATTGCACAAATTAATAAAACTTTATATAACAAAACTATTCCGTTTGTGCCAACTTTTCAAGCTTTAACTTTTGGTCGTACTCAATAAGAAGGGTAATGAGTTCATCCAAATCACCGTCAATAATAGTCCATACGTTCAGGTTTTGGCCTATGCGATGGTCTGTCAAACGACCCTGCGGGAAATTGTAAGTTCTTATACGCTCTGATCTGTCACCTGTACCGACCTGTGAACGACGAAGGTCAGTAATTTCCTGCATCTGCTTTTGCACTTCCATATCGTAAAGTTTTGAACGCAAAATCTGCATTGCACGCTCTTTGTTTTGGAGTTGAGAACGTTCCTCTGTACAGAAAATCATTATTCCGGTAGGTTTGTGGAAAAGTCTTGCCGCCGTTTCTACTTTGTTTACGTTTTGACCGCCTGCCCCACCTGAACGTGCCGTTGACATTTCTATATCTTCAGGTCTGATTTCAATTTCAACATCATCGACCTCTGGCATAACTGCAACTGTCGCTGTTGAGGTATGCACTCTGCCCTGAGACTCCGTTTCGGGAACTCT
>JAFYDY010000105.1 GCA_017544545.1 bacterium | reverse complement strand
TTGGGCCCGGAGGGATTCGAACCCACGACCAAAGGATTATGAGTCCTCTGCGCTACCGCTGCGCCACAGGCCCAAGTTTTTACGTTGCTGGTCAACGATTATTTAATTCGTGCCGCACTGTCAAAGCCAACCGTACAACACACCTCTAAGCTATCACGAATATGCCAAAAAATCAAGAACTCTTTTGTAAATTATACCGTAACCGGTTTTTCGTCTTTTTTCTTTTGGACTGATTTTTGAGACTCTCTTTTGGGTAATATGATTGTATTTACATATTCTGAACCTGTTTTTACCTCTGCACCGTCAAATACTATGCAGTTGCGAAGCATGATGTACTCACCGAGCTTGCAGTTGCTGCCGATTACGGAATTCCCCATCATCCTGCATCTGTTCGGCATTTTGGTTTTGCCGACAACATAGCTGCCCAAATTTGTTTCCTTAATGTTGAGTTTTCCGATATTACAATATCCGTTGAAGATATCCTGCATGGACTGTTTGTACTGCTGAATAGTCCCGACATCATTCCAATAACCGCTTACATTAAATACGTTTATCTGTTTTTCTTTAAGTAATTTCGGGAAAACATCCTTGGCAAAATCACAGAATGTGCCTTCAGGAATATAATCAAAAATTTTATAATTAAAAATATAAATTCCGGTATTTATAAGATTACTTTTGGCTTTTTCAACTGACGGTTTCTCCTGAAAACTTGTTACAAAACCATCTTCACCGGTAACGACAACACCAAAGCTTGAAACAAGCTCCATCGGTATTTCTTTTACCCCGATTGTTGCTATCGCTCCTGATTTTTTGTGGATTTCAATTCCTCTTTTGATGTCGGCATTTGTTAAAACATCGCCTGAAAGGACTATGAAATCCTCTCCTTCGTCAAAGAAATACTGACATTTTTTCACTCCGCCTGCAGTTCCGGACAAAGTTTCTTCTTTTATGTAATTAAAATTTATCCCAAGTTTATTTTTTTCATAACGGCTGATAATTTGATCTGCAAGGTAATATGTATTTGCAATTACATCTTTTACGCCCAGATCTTTCAACTGGGTTAAAATAATATCCATTAACGGCTTATTCATAATAGGAATCAACGGTTTTGGAATGCTCAAAGTGATGGGTTCTAATCTTGAGCCCATGCCTGCCGCCATTACCATTGCTTTTAATTTCTTAGCCATTAGTAAATCCTTTTGCTGATAATAAAACCAAAAAAAAAATTTTTCAACACCTCAAAAGGATAATCTTTTTATTAATATCTTAGGATAATATTTTTATAATATCTTCTTTTGAAATGTCGGGATTAATTTCTTTTATAGTGGTAATTTCACTTGGGTCAACTTTCTCCCCGAAAATCTTTTCCAAAAGTTCTTTGTCATAGTCATACAAAATTGAGCCATGCTGTAAAATATAACCGTTTTTTCTGCACTGTGCCGAGCCGATAAGTTTTTTATTTTTGTAACACAAGTCTGCTCCGGTTGAGATAAGCATACAATAATCAAATCCCGTTTTTACCGGTTTTGCGGTACCAAAATCCAATTCAATACCAAGTTTTTTAAATTTATCAATCAGAATTTGGGAAATTTCTTTGTAAGACGAAACAATATGCTCACCGTTTTCCAGATATTCAACAGGACAAATAAAACTGTAGGTTATCTCGTTATCATGCAGTAAAGCCCTGCCGCCAGTTAATCTTCTCACAACATCTATATTATTTTTCTTCAAAAAATCTTTATCCAAAAAATTGTCATCCTGATTTCGTCCTAAAGATATACAGGGAGGATTCCATCCATACAAACGGAACACTGCATCTTCCTGATGAGACGAGATTGCATCTTCTAAAAGCTGAGCATCAATATCCATATTTTTTTTACCGTCATATACGGCAAACGGAATATACTTTATCATTTGCCCCTGCCTCTAGTATTCTGAGTGAATAGAATATCCGCCGTGATTCAAATCAGGAACTCTTATAGGAGCAAGAGCCGGCAAGCCCGATGTATCAACCTGCTGAACCGTTTTTTGAACAGGCTTTGCAGAAGGCCCCATAAGAGGAATGAAATCATCCACTTTTACATTTTTCGGAACTTCATATTTTTCTGCGGGCTCAGGGGTGGCAACTTTTGGCTGCTCAACTTTTGTCTTCGTCTCAACTGTTGTTTCTTCAACAGCTTCATCTATCGCTTTATTGCGTGCAGCACGTCTTTCTTTTGCCGTTGGCTGAGGAAAAGTCATTCCGCCATCACTTGGCTTTTTCAGGCCCTGTTTATCATGACCGTGCAGGAAGATTAAATCCTTGGTTGAATTTCTCGGATATTTATGGATTGGTTTTTGTCCGTGTAGTTCGGGATACGGATCTTTCACTTTTTTCTCTTTTTTCTTCTTGTCGGAAGATGCCGCCTTGTCGTCTGCAGCCGGTTTTTCCTTTTCTGCTTTTTCTTTTTTAGGTTTAATTTTCTTTTCTTTTACCTTTGGTTCTTCAATTTTTTCTTCCGGAGATGTTACCTCATCTTCGGCTTTTTTAACCTTTTCCTTTTTAATCTTTTCTTTTTTAACCTTTTCGGGTTTTACTTTTTCTTCCTTTATTTTCTCCGGTTTTTCTTTTTTAACTTTTTCTTCTTTAACTTTAGGAGCTTTTTCTTTTTTCACCTTAACCTTTTTCTCTTTTGCGGGTTTTTGGTCGTTGAAAAATTCATCCAAAGATAATTCAACGGCAAAACCTGTTGTGAAGTCGCTGTAAAAACCACCTTCCTCCGGCAATCTTATATCCGGCACTCTGTCATTTTGGTAGTCATAATCGTAATATACTTTATTTGAGCCTGACGGCATTATTTTCGCATCGACAGGAGCATATGAATAAGTCGGCAATTCTTTTTTCTCTTCAGGTAAAGTTTTTGCAACCGGCTGAGCCTGAGGCTCCAAATCTTCCTCTTTCACCTGAAATTCCGGTTTTAAAATACTTGTGTACTGCTCAACATTTTTTATAGTTTCATCATACTCCTGATTTTCAGCATCAGAAATCGCTTTTTCTTCTGAACTTCTTACTATTGGCTCGCCGTTTTCACGAGCCAAAAGTTCTGATTCAAACTGTAAGAATGTCTCATTACCCACAAACTGCTCCAAAGCTGCACGTTTTGAGAAAAATTCGGATTTCGCTGTCCTTTGCCTGTCCAAAGAGGAACGATAATAGGCATCTGTGATAACGATTAGTTCTCTTGCCGCATTATTTTTCTGTGCCAATTCAAACTTGGTTTGACGTTCTTTAACTAAGTCGTTTGCATATTCTAATTGCTTTTTGGCACTCATATAATCGTAATATAGGTCTATTGCTTTTTGCTGCAAATCCTCAACTTTTCTTATCAGAATAATCATATCGGCATCATTTACTCTGGTATACTTATAGTTAAGAGCTTTTACATCCTGCCCCATAATTCCAAGGATATTACCACCGATTAAAGATGAACCTGCCAATATCGGATTTCCCATACTTGCACCGACAAGAGTAGACATACTTGCTATTGTTGTCAGAACTTTTTTAATTGATTTTTCATCGGGTTTGTCAGCATCGGGATTCGCGAGTTTATATAGTGCAAAGTTTATTGTATCACTTTGTGTTGCTGCACCCTGCCACAACAATGACAAATCAGAAACCATATCTTTTTCTTCGTATTCCAATTCCTGCGCAACCTCTCTGGACAAACGTTTTATGCTCAAATCAGCATAGGTCATATCGGTAATATCGCCTTCTTTTGTCTTATCCAGATTAGCGTATTTTTGTTC
>JAFYDY010000015.1 GCA_017544545.1 bacterium | reverse complement strand
TATGAGTTCTGAGGTGATAAGCATATTTCTCAATTCGTATTCCTCAATTGTTGCACAACCATACTCACGATTAAATTCCGATTTAATTTTTGATATTTCACCAAGAGCATCCGTCAAAAGTTTTTCATTTCTGAAAATTCCAACATTATTCCACATTATATCACGCAACCTTTGTTTTAAAACAGTTATATCAATTTTTGTGAAAAATTCTTGAGAATCATAATGCGAAACAATTTCTTTAAAGTCTACAGGATTCTTGCATTCTAAATTTTTATTCTTCAAAAATTCCGCAACCTCATAGGCACACACAACACATTCCAACAATGAATTGCTGGCAAGCCTGTTTGCACCGTGTAATCCTGTTGAGGACACCTCACCGATTGCATACAAACCATTAACTGATGTTTCCCCTTTAATATTTGTTTTCACGCCACCCATAAAATAGTGGGCAGCAGGTGCAACCGGAATATAATCTTCTGTAATATCAATTCCGTATTCCAAACATTTTTTGGCAATTGTCGGAAATCTTTTCAAAAGTTTTTCTTTTCCTATAACTGTTGCATTAAGGTACACACACGGTTCGTTGTTTTTCTCCATTTCGCAAAAGTTTGCACGGGCAACAATATCTCTTGGGGCGAGTTCACATTTTTCGTGGTATTTTGACATAAATTCAATGCCGTTTTTATCACAAAGTTTTGCACCTTCACCTCTTACGGCTTCCGATATCAAAAATCTGTTGTTATTTTTTTCATCATCAACAGCCAGTGCTGTCGGATGAAACTGGATAAATTCCATATCCTGCAAAGTTGCACCGGCTCTGTAGGCAAGCGCAAAACCGTCACCTGTTGCACCTATAGGGTTTGTTGTGTATTTATAAAGCTGCCCCAATCCACCCGTTGCAAGAATTACTGCAGAAGAATTTATCACTTCATAACCGTCATCACCATACACTATAACCCCTGAACAGTTATTATTTTCAGACAATAAATCAACAACAACCTTGTTCTCATATAAATTTATATTTTTATTTTCTTTAACAGCCTTACATAGCGCAATTTCTATTTCTCTTCCGGTTGCATCTCCACCGGAATGTAATATCCTGTTTACAGAATGTGCAGCTTCTTTGGTGAGCGTAAAATTCCCGTCTTCATCCCTGTCAAAATCTACCCCAAAAGTCAAAAGATCGTGAACTACCTTATCGGAATTTTCACTGATAAATTTTATTGTATCGAGCTCCGATAAACCGGCACCTGCCTTTATTGTATCTTTTATGTGCGATTCGACAGAATCTTTTTTATTTTCTTTCAAGACGGCAACCATTCCGCCCTGTGCATAATATGAATTGCTTTCTCCAAGTTTTGACTTCGTTATGAGCAAAAGCCCGTCAGGTAAATCTGCCTGTTGTGCAATTTTTAATGCGGAATACAAACCCGCAATTCCACTTCCTATTATTACGGCTGAATATTTTGAGTTCTTCATTATCTGCCCTGTGAAACCTCAATCTATGTATCTCATTTATGATACAACAAACAAAATAAAAAGTAAGCCGGACAAGATGCCCGACTCACTTTTATTGTAATTATATTTTTTAGTAATTTTCACACTTAACAAAGAAATATGATTGCGGATGAGCGCAAACCGGACATACTTCCGGAGCGCTTGCACCATAGTGAATATGACCGCAATTTGCACATTCCCATTTGTTTTCGCCAACTTTTTTGAAGACTTCTCCTTTTTCAATGTTTGCAAGGAGTTTTCTGTAACGTTCCTCATGCGCTTTTTCAATTTTTGCGACCATTTCAAAAAGTGCGGCTAATTCATCAAAGCCTTCTTCTTTTGCTTCTTTTGCAAATGTTGCATACATATCTGTCCATTCGTAATTTTCACCATCTGCCGCATCTTTGAGATTTTCAATAGTTGAAGGAACTTTTCCACCATGCAGATATTTAAACCACAATTTAGCGTGTTCTTTTTCATTGTTTGCTGTTTCTTCAAAAATTTTGCTTATCTGGACATAACCGTCTTTTTTAGCCTGAGAGGCATAATATGTATATTTGTTTCTTGCCTGTGATTCTCCGGCAAAAGCTGTCTGTAAATTCTTTTCTGTTTTTGTTCCTTTTAAATTCATAAATTTGTTCTCCTTCTTAATAACACTTTTTCGGATATTATATCATTGAATAAAATTTTTACAACACCAACAAAAAAACAGTCGGGCAATAAACCCGACCGTTTTTAACTTAGCAAAAATCACTATACCAATTTAACTGTAACTGATTTTGGTTTTTGAGTATAAGCAATTTTATCTTCTCTTGACAACCAGCCTAAGCCCATATAAGTGAAATTGTCATCCAAATCCATATCTTTTCTTAATTTGTTGATTGTAACTTCACCTTTGTCAGATAAGTAATTGTAAATTTTTCCTGCTGATTCAATAATTTGTGATTGCATTTCTTTTTGCTCCTTTTTGCTAGATGTGAACATGTGTATAACCTCCTTTGGTTTATAAAATTATAATACTACTTTCAAAAAAATAATGGAACAACCATTTTTAGAAATATTTGAAAAGCACGATATACCTTAACTTTTCACGCTTAACATTTCTAAACTTTATCTTATTATAATCAAAAAAATACAAAATTTTTCATTAATTTGGAGGATTTTTTTGGAAATTTTGTGAAAATTTATCAAAATTGGACAATTTTTTACAAATTATCCAAAATTTTTGGCAAAAATTTTACAAAAATATTTTTTAAAACTCAATATCTATAAGATATACAACCATATATCCCATTCAAAATTTTGACAAAATTTTAAATTTTGAAAATTACCGTAAATTAATCCCTGTTATAAGAAAATTCTTCTTCGTTTTTCTGCATAATCGTCCGAAGATCACTTATAGCCTTGCTCAATTCCTCTTTTTCATAATAAGTTTTTGAAAATACTTTAACCTGATCACCGTTTTTCGTGTCAAAAACCAATATGTATTCTCTGTATCCTTTGCCGTAACGGTTGCCTTTTATTCTTTGTCTGTAATATGAAACGCCCTCTATATCCGAATATTTAACAATCTTTTTTGTTGAAGGGATATTGAAAAGATCAACTCTTTCAACTTTGCAAATATCTTCTGTCTTGCTGCAAACAAGTGTTTCGGTTTTGTAATTAAAAAAACCTCCGACAACGACCACCAGCGCAACAAATAATGTTATCAATATTATCGGTGCAAAATTTCGTTTCTCTTCTTCCATACTTAACTCCTCACTTTCTATGATTTTATCACAAATTGAGCTATAATAAAACTATGAAAAAACAATTAATAATTTTTGATTTGGACGGAACCCTATTAAATACTCTTGATGATTTGGCAGACAGCACAAATATTATGCTGAAACATTTTAACTACCCTGCAAGAACAAAAGAAGAAGTAAGAAATTTTGTCGGAAACGGAGTTGCCAAGCTTATTGAAAGAGCAATTCCTGACGGGAGAAATAATCCGAAATTTGAGGATTGTTTAAATATGTTCAAACAGATATACCCCAAAAATATGTACAACAAAACGGCACCATATCCACACATTATTGAGATGCTTGAAACATTAAAAATTAACGGATACAAAACGGCTGTTGTTTCGAATAAATTTGATTTGGCAGTTAAAGATCTTTGCAAAAACTATTTTCCCAATCTTATTGATTTTGCATCAGGCGAAAATGAAGCTGGCGGAATTAAGAAAAAACCTGCTCCGGACACTGTTTTGAATGTTTTAAAATTTTTCGGTCTTGAAAATAGTGATGCTATATACGTCGGTGATTCCGAGGTTGATATTCAAACCGCAAAAAATTGCGGGATGGAATGTATAAGCGTTATCTGGGGTTTTAAAGATAAAGAATTTTTAATAAATAACGGTGCAAAGATAATAGCGGATAAACCTTCTCAAATAACCCATTTTTTAGATGATTGATTATTTATATAATCTTTTTTATAATTGGATTAGCTGAGACTAAGAAGGAATTACCGATATGATTATCATAATGGAAAAATTTGCGACCGAAGAAAATATTCAATCGGTCATTGATATATTACAGGAACACGGCTTTCGTGCAATTCTGCACAGAGGTGCTGTCCATACAGTTATTGATGCTCTCGGGGACAAAACAACTCTTTCCCCTCAAAGACTGGAGGCTCTTGACGGCGTAAGTCAGGTCAAATTAATCCGAGAACCCTTCAGGCTTGCGTCCCGCGACAGAAAATCGGAAGACACCGTTATTGAATTTGAAAACGGCGTAAAAGTCGGAGGCGCAAATCGTCCTGTTTCAATAGTCGGACCTTGCTCAGTGGATGAAGATTATGACGGACTTTTAGAGGTTGCAAAAGCAGCAAAAGAACTCGGTTGTCAGTTTCTAAGAGGGGGTGCCTTCAAACCCAGAACTTCACCATATGATTTTGACGGACTGGGCGAAAAAGGTTTGCAGCTATTAGCCAAAGCAAAAGAAGAAACAGGACTTCTTATCGTAACCGAACTTATGGACTCTGCCGATTTGGATCTGGTATGCAAATATGCTGATGTAATCCAGATTGGCGCAAGAAATATGCAGAATTTTAAATTGCTAAAAACTGTCGGGAAATGCAACAAACCGGTTATTTTAAAAAGAGGGCCTGCAAGTACAATCAGAGAATTTTTACTTGCGGCTGAACATATAATGTATAACGGAAACGAAAAAGTTATTCTGTGTGAAAGAGGTCTGAAAAGTTTTGACAACGATTACACAAGAAACCTTCTTGATATCTCAGCTATTCCCGTTATTAAAAAGTATTCACATTTGCCAATAATTGTTGATCCAAGCCACGGCACAGGCCAAAGATACCTTATAGAACCAATGGCAAAAGCCGGTCTTGTTGCCGGAGCTGACGGTATTATGGTGGAAGTCCACAGTAATCCTTCTCAGGCACTCAGTGACGGAAAACAAAGTCTCAATATTCCGCAATTTAAAGAAATTTTCACAAGAATTAATAACCTTATTGACACTTTGCATCTTGAAAAGAGTAATTCCCCAACATTAGCAGACTAAAAATATTACAAAATGTAAACAACAAAAAATCCTGATATCGTATACTTACAGGCAATTTTGCCATAAATACACAGAACCCGCGCAATTTTGACTTAGAAAAAAACTTTATAAAGATGTAGGTTAGAATTATTATGTTTTTAAAATAGTGAAAGGGGCAATTTATGACTCAAGTTTACACAGTAGGTATTGTTAATCCGTACGGTCCGGTTAATCCGTTCTATGATCCGTCCCGTCGCGGAATTAATCCAAAGCCTGTCAGGATACTTATTGACCCGACAACAGGCAGACCAACAAACTGGCAACCTGGATTAGTTTTCCCCGAAGAATATAAAAAACCGGGTAAAGGTAAAAAGATTTTAGGCTGGTTAATAGCAGCAGCTCTTGCCTTCGCTTTTAGAGGCAAAATCAAAAGCGGCGCAGCGGCAGCCTTAGAAAAAGCTCAACCGCATGTTCGCAAATTATACAAAAAAGCCACAGCCTTTGTTGAAAAAGCTGCAGAATATTTAAAACCACATATCAAAAATGGCGCAGATGCATTAGGTCGTTTTATTGCAAAAGTAAGACCACATTTTGAAAAAGCTGCTAACTACGTAAGTGAAAACATTATGCAGCCGATTGCAAAATACGTCAAAGGTTAATTTTAAATATACCAAATAAAAGCCCTCACAAAAAGTGAGGGTTTTTATTATTTGAACATATCTTTTCTTTTTGCACTTATTTCATCTATTTGGCGTCTGTATTCCGAATTTGTCAGATCGCCGACAGATTTATATAATTTTAAAATTGCATTTTGAATATTTTCACTGTTCATCATAACCATATCGTTTGCCATCTCGGTATTTGACATTGCAAGACGTGTCATGTCGCGAAAGCCCGATGCTGCAATCTTCATTGCCAGTTCATTATTTTCTGCAGTTTTAAATATTGCCTGAGAAATTACCATCGGCATGTGCGAAATTAAGGCAACAGCTTCGTCATGCTCTTTCGGGGTTGTGATAACCATTTCCGCACCAAGCTGCTCTATTATTTTTTTGAGTACTGATTGGGATTCTTCGCTTCGTTCGGAATGATAATACGGCGTAATCACCCATTTTGCACCACAAAATAATCCTTCAAACGAGTTTTCAAAACCCTTATGTTCGGTACCTGCCATAGGATGAGACGGGAT
The DNA here is from genome assembly GCA_017544545.1 of bacterium. GTDB lineage: Bacteria > Cyanobacteriota > Vampirovibrionia > Gastranaerophilales > Gastranaerophilaceae > Zag111. The sequence continues at coordinate 17,130 of JAFYDY010000015.1, read as the reverse complement.
AAATTCATACGGTCTTTGTTTGTTACAAACAAAATTTTTCAGAGAACAAACATCCGTAACAATCGTACGAGCAGACAAATATTTTTCTAATTCATCCAATATAGCAAGTGTTTTGCTCATAGCAGAACAAACAAAAACCACTTCGCAATCTTTGAGCACGGAATAGTTTTTATATATATTTGCACCTGACTGGGAATTGGAAACACCGACAACATCATAACCAAGCTTTATTAAATCCTTGAATATCGAACCGCCTATTAAACCTAAACCAACAATTCCAATTTTCATATATTTTCCCCGCTTTTACGATAGACTTGCAACCTACACCGTGGTTGGCAGTACACATTTACCCCCTATGAATGAATCTGGAACGGACATTTTGTACAGTGAGCTTTCGGATGCAGCACCAAATTATCTTCCAAATCATACATCTTAGCAACTCTTGTGTCCAGAGGAGCTCCGCATTTCGGACATTTTAATCCTCCGGCACCGTTTAATATTAATTCTTTTAAACTCTCAATAACTTCGGGAGAAACAATATCCGTAGCAATATCTTTTTCAAGTGCTTTTATTTCGTCTGCCTCACATCTTAAAACTTTTGCCAAAGCCTGACGCACTGTCACTGACAAAAACAGAGCTTTGCCGTCTTCAATTTCTTCTATAATTTCAAGCGGAAGATTCGCAGCAATTGCTAACCCCTTTTGTGTCATATCAAGTTCATTACGTTTTGATTGTATAAATCTTGCCAATGTTTTCATACTCACATAATACCATAAATCACATGCTTACATAATTATTAAGAAATGTTACGAGAAATTAAACGGGCTTAGTTTGCTGTATTTATTGACTTTCTGAGATGTGATACATGAAAAAACATTTGTTCACATGCAATTTTGCCGAACAGAAATTTTTTATATATGTACGGGGAACTAAATAAAAAGAAAACGGGGAAACATTATGACATTTTCTTATTTATCAATACCAAGTATTCCATATGTGTATGGGAATATTTTACCAGGCGGATGGGCAAACTTTTCAGGACAAACACATGTATTTACGGTAGATCCTGATGATTATTGTTTTAATCCGGAATTCGGACTTAACTTTAATGCGCTCAACATGTTGAATCAGGTTGGTTATGGAAACTACAACATCTACATGGGCGGCCTTACTCCACCTCCATACCAAGGAGCACCGCAACCTCAAATGCCGGATCCTGCACAGGTTCAGAGCATTGTTGATGCAATACTTGCACCAATCAGAGAACAAATGAATGCTCAGGCAAATCAACAAGCAAACCAAAATATTCAGGCTTGTGATAATGCAATCACGGCATCTAAACCAAAATTAGAAGCAATGCTGCAAGATGAGAATTTGTCAGAAGAAGATAAAGCAAAAGTTCAGGAAGCACTTGACAAAGTTAATGAAGCTGAAGAAAAATTAAAGGCTATCAAAGATAATCAGGATAAAATTTCACCTCAAGAAGCACAATCTAAAACAGAAAAAATCAGAACCGAATTAATTAAACTTATAAACGATGCAGCTAAAATCGGTACACAGAACGTTGGAAATCAAACCAAAGACAACGACAAAGCCAAAGACGACAACAATGTCGATGATAACAAAAAAGTAGATGACGAAACAGCAACAGAAAAACAGGGTGTTGCAAGCCATACCGGCTTCAGCTCTCAAGTACAAAAAGACACATATAATTTCTTTGGTGCAGTATCCGGTCTCGGAACAGATGAAGATACAGTAAAAGAATTTATGGGCAGCATGGACAAAGACAACGTTATGGACAGAATGTGCGCCTATAACAAATATAAATCAAAAGTTTTCGGTGAATCCTTAATGGAAGCATTTGTAGGCGATGTTAGCGGAAAACAAAGAAAAGAAGGCTGCAAAAATGTTGCCAGTGCACTTCAACAAAAAGCTGACGAACTTGGAATATATGACGAATGCGCAGAAGACTTTGCAGCAATCGACAGACAATTAAGCAGCTTTTGGGGAGTAAACGACTCCATTTACGAACATTTTAACAACATTGTTGCCAAAATTGGCGAAAAAATGGGCGGCATATACGCACAAAATTGCGAACCAAAAGAAAAAGCATAAAACACTATAAAACTTAGACTACAAGACTTAACAAGATTATAATTCCTCATATTTGAGATTTGTGAATTATATGATGAGTAAAGAAAAGTAGGTTAGGTAAGTAGTGTAGAAATTATATCCCGATAGAAATATCGGGATTTTTTTATAAATGGAGGATAAATATTTTTGTTGATAGTTACATATATCCCCCCTTGATTTTTAAGTTTCAGCATATTATTATCTGTTTTGTAGAGTGCTTACGCCAATAATCACTCAACAAGAAAAGGAAAAACTAATATGTCAATCAACTTAAAAAACAAACAAGAAATTGTTAAAAAGTATGGTAAAGATGCAAAAGACACAGGTTCATCAGCAGTTCAAGTTGCAATGATGACACAAAAAATCAGCGAACTTACAGAACACTTAAAATCTAACAAAAAAGATTTCGCAACAAAAAGAGGTCTTTTGATGATGGTAGGTAAAAGAAAAAGACTTTTAGCTTACATCAAAGAGAAAAATCTTGACGAATACAGAAAATTGATTAAAAAATTAGGAATCAGAGGTTAATCCTCAAAATAAAAAGTCCGGCCTCAAAGTCGGACTTTTATTTTATACGGAGTTTTATGAAGGCATTAAAATCACAACGTTTACATATCGGCTTTTTCGGCAAAACAAATGTCGGTAAATCATCTTTGGTGAACAAAATATCAGGGCAGGACATTTCTATTGTTTCTGATATTGCGGGAACAACCACTGATGTTGTAGAAAAATCAATGGAGCTTTTGCCTGTCGGTCCTGTAAATTTTTTAGACACCGCAGGGATAAATGACAAATCTGAACTTGGGGAGAAAAGAGCCGAAAAGACCTCAAAAATTATCAGTCGAACAGATATTGCGATTATAGTATGCGATTATAACGGAATTGACAATTACGAAAGAGATTTGATTGAGCAATTCAGGGAACTGAAGATTCCGTATATGATTGTTGTAAACAAATCGGACGTTAAAGAAATTGCACAGGATAAATTTTCCGAACTAAAAAATCTGACTGACAATATTATATTGACATCCACACAAAATGACAATGAATTGGTTTATAAATTCAAAAATGAACTTGTTAAGATGCTGCCGGAAGATTTTGTAAATCCGCCAAAAATTGCCGGAGATCTGGTTGAAGAAAAAAGTACGGTAATTTTGGTTATTCCGATAGATAAAGAAGCCCCGAAGGGCAGAATTATTCTCCCTCAGGTTCAGGTTTTGAGAGATTTATTAGACAGCAATTGCAAAGTTTTATCTGTAAAAGAAAGCGAATTAAAAGAAGCAATTGAGGGGCTGAAAACATCGCCGGCGTTGGTTATAACAGATTCACAGGCTTTCAAAACCGTCAGCGAAATTGTTCCGGAAAATATTCCGCTAACATCATTTTCAATACTTTTTGCAAGATTAAAAGGGGATTTAAATGCTTTTCTTCAGGGTGCAAAAGCTATTGATACTTTACAGAACGATGATAAGGTTTTGATTTTGGAAAGCTGCACTCACCACGCAATAGAAGACGATATAGGAAAAGTAAAAATTCCTAATCTGATACGCAAAAAGACCGGCAAAAATATAGTTTTTGAACATTATTCAGGTCACGATTTCCCTGATATTTCGCAATACAAACTTATTGTTCACTGCGGGGCATGTATGACAAACAGACGTGAAGTATTATCCAGAATACTAAAAGCTGCACAGGCCGGAATACCCATAACAAACTACGGCATAACTATTTCATACTGCCTTGGTATAACTGAAAGAGCCACAAAGATATTTAATCTTTAAACGTCAGAAACATCAGGTAAATCAATTCTTTTCAGGCGTTGTTCAATACGTCTGTACCATTTCAGATGCTGCTTGAACAGAATTTTATATTCATCAATATTTCCCTGCGAGATATCGGCAAATTGCTTGTCGCTGGTTTCGGTCAGCTTATCTTCAAGCAGTTTTGTAAATTCTTTTCTGTCGATATCAGCGTTATCCATAACCATGCGTTCTCCAAAATCAACCAGAACTTCAGGTCTGTTGTCCCTTAAGAAACAGTATTCTATGGATAATGGAATAAGATTGACTTTTCCGTATTTTTTAACGGCATTTTGTGCAATATATGTAAGGCCTGTCTGGAATTTGTACGGTCTGTAATGCGGTGGCCTGATAATTCCCTGAGGGAAAATACATAAAATATTTCTCAAATCACCCAAAACATCAACCGAGTACTTCAGAGCCTTCATCGCAGTTTGTGCAGATTTTTTATTAACAGAATAAGCCCCACCGCGTCTTAACAGAGGGAATCTGTTTAATTCCTCAACCATCAGACGAATTTCTTTATGGCAAATTCTGTGAGTTGTATTATACAGAACAATTCCGTCCCACCAGTTGCAATGCGGAGCAAAAAGAATCGTCGGGACTTTCGGATCACGCTCAAAATAACTCTCTGCATTTCTGTAACGAAAAGCATAAAATCTGTTTTGAAACATATTGAAAAAGAACAAACTTGCAACGGTAAGCCAAAACTTGCTTGTTTTTGCAGGCTTGAATTTCTCCTCTTTATTTCTCAATTTTGTTGGCGGTATATCCGAATATAATTTTTCCTCAGTAGCCATAGAACAACTTTACCCTACACATACATCTTTTAAAACAAGAAATTAAGAAAACTTAACTCCTTTTATAATACTATTATTTAGTAGTTTTTGCAAGTGAAATATAAAGAATATTACGTTTATTTGGTAAACTTATATTAATTAAACCGTAATATTTTAGCAATTTTAAGGGTTCACATGCTTTATAAGTATTGAAAAGTAATCAATAATGGAGGCAGATATGGCAGGTGTAGGAAAATGTATGTGTATAATGGCAGGTTTAGGACTTGCTTCGGGTATGGGAGCGTCTTATATAGTACAAAGAAAAGCAAATAATATGGTACTTCAACAAGCATCTGCCGTTGCAAAAGACGGTGTTATCCCTATAGGTGGAAAAACTCCGGACGGCAAGTTATGGGACGGCTCAATGACAATTGAACAATTGAAAAAGGACTTAAATAAAAAATCCTTGGTTTCTTCCTCTATTATGGGACTTCTGGCTGCTATCGGAACAGCTGCTATTGCAGGTATAACCTTGTTATTTAAGGCTAAATTATAAAAATAAAATATATTTTTTAAGTCTTTGTACAATATGTGATATAATAACAGTATGGATAATATCGAAAAAGATTACGAAGATTTTATTTCAACAGTGAGCCATGAATTAAGGACTCCGCTGACATCTATCAGGGGGTTTTCTCAAACAATGCTTTCTTCATGGGACAAACTTGATGATGAAAATAAAAAGAAATTTATAAAAATTATTGAAGATCAATCCAACAGACTTATTCACCTTGTTGAAAATATGCTGTCTGTCACAAAATTACAGGGAAAAAATAATTTTGTATTCAGTGAAATCAGCGCAAAGTCATACATTGAGCAGGTAATCTCCGTTGTAAAATCACAATACCCTCAACACAATTTTGAACTTAATTATAAAGATAACACTCCGAATATATTTGTTGATAAAGACAAATTTCAGCAAATAATGACAAATTTAATTGAAAACAGTGCAAAATATTCGGTCGAATCAGATATAACAAAAATAAACACAAAAATTGATAACAACAGAGTTATTATTGAAGTTTCCAATATTGGAATTGATATTCCTGAGCAGGATCAGGATAAAATCTTCACAAAATTTGCAAGAATAGATAATCCGCTTACCCGAAAAGTTCAGGGGAGTGGTCTTGGATTATACATAACAAAATATCTTGTTGAAAAAATGCATGGAAAAATCTCGGTTAAGTCCGAAAAAATACAAAATTCCGAATACAGCAACATAACATTTTCTGTTGAATTTCCGATATTAAATATTGAAGAACAAGCGAGGATGAAATGCAGTCAGTAACTCTCATTATTGATAAAAGGCTTGAATTATCAACCAAATATAAAAAGCTTCTTGAATCTGAAACAAACCGTGTAATTGTTTCAAAAGACTTAATTACGGCTATAAAAATTATACAGGATAAAGAGCCTGACCTGATTATAATTTCAGACAGTTTTGATGATGATTTGTCGGATTTTTGCAGACAGGTTCGCGCCCTGACATACAATATGCGCCCCGTTATTGTTGCAACATCAAAATCTGCAGATATAAACGACAGAATAAAAGTATTAGAAAGCGGAGCAGATGACTTTTTGTCAGAGCCCGTAAATTCTGACGAATTCAAAATCAGGATGAATGCCCATCTGCGCAGAGAATATGAATCAAATACCGACACAAAAGAACTTTTGCCTAACAGAAATTATTCAATGAGAGCGATAAAAAGACTGCTCTCAACAGACGAACAGTGGGCAATTTTATACATCAGTATTGAAAATTTTGATATGTATAAACAGGCATACACCAATCTCGCTTCGGATAAATTATTGCAAACTTATGGAGCTATAATAAAAACCACCCTTGGAGAAAATGATTATCTCGGGAAAATATCGGAAAACATATTTTTGGCAATAACAGACACATACAAAGCTGAAAAAATTGCAAGATTTTTAATCTTTGCTTTTGATTCTGTTGCAAGCAAATTTTACGCAGAACACGATCTTGACCGGGGTTATATGATTATGCAGGGGGATGAATCAGCCGGTCGCAGAGCAGATTTTGTACATTCCACAATCAGTGTCATTACAAACGAATTCACAAAATACAAAGATACTGCCCAAATAATGAATACCCTTATTCAAATTCACAATATGGCAGATATCCAGACACGTTCAAATTATCTTATGGAAAGACCTAAAATTGAAGGTAATGATTCTGTTTTGACAAAAGATTACAACAATAAGATTATGATTTTTGAACCCGATGAAGCCTTGAGTGTCTTATTAAACACCATTCTTAAGCTTCAGGGATATGATACGGAAATTATCAATCATTATGACATTCCGGAGGAAAAAGAAATTCCGGCACTTATAATAGTTGATGCAGGAGATTTGGAAAAGAAAAACGGACTCAACCTTTGCTATAAATTAAAGCAGGAAGAAAATTACAAAAATTCTAAAGTTATTGTTACTTCAATTATTCACGATAAAGAACTCGTTCTGAATACCGGTGCTGATTTATATCTGCCAAAGCCATACGAAATTCCGAGCCTGATTAAGTGGGTAAACGAATTTATGCGTGAATTTAATATATAAATGTAACAATAAAAATATTATTATTGACTTAATTTTTCTGTTAAATTACTATCAAGACAAGAGGAAATGGAGTGAAGATCTCCAGCTGAAGCCGCAGCCGTAAAAGCCGGAATGCTCTAAAAAATACTTGTCTACGGATTTTTGGACGAGATGTGTATCTTTTGAGCTGTCCTCTTAAAAACAGAGGATTTTTTAATGTCATTAAACACTGCAACAGTACATACTCACACAAAAGTCGGAACCTGTCCTCACGGACTTCCCCCCGGCGCCTGTCCTATCTGCAGCGGAATGGCAGGAGGAAATTCCACAACCAAACGCGATATTCCAAGAAATCCGGGTGAGATGACATACAACCAGTGTGCCGCAATAGGTGCAATGTTAAGGGCCCAAAAGCACGCAAAACAACAGGCAAAAGCAGCAGAACAAAGCAGAATGGAGGCTCTTGCAAACTTTCGGAAAAACATCGCCTCAACTCACCAAAGACTCATTCAGTTTGCCGCAATGATTTCCGAAACAATGCCACCCGTTATTGCAAAGCCTATAAATTTTGTACTGAATACTGTTTTGGGAAATGTTTTAAAATTTATCCAAAATACTCCGGCATTTATTGTGAATCTCGCGCAGACAATTTCAACAAAATTCGCAGATATTTCAGATAAACTCGCGGCAGTGTTTGGTGAATTAAAGAATGCAGCAGAGGAAAAATATTCAAAATTCTTCTCGGATATCAAAAAGAAACTCAAATTGCTCTTTGTCTTCGGTTCGCAAGAAACAGACGATGAAGAAAAGAAAATTGAAGAAGACAAACGCCAGTTTGAAATAAAGACCTTCATTCATAAACTTTGTCAAAAACTAAAGAAAAAGGAAACAGAAAAAGATGAATATTAATCCGTTAAACGATGCGGAAAATGCAAGACAATTCAGAAACCAGACAGCTTCTCAAAAGAAAAAATCTCTTTCCACAAAAGAAGGTGTCCTGGTTAATTCGAATATCAAAGAGGAAAATAACTTAAATTCCACAAGAGATTCTTTTATCATTTCAGATACGGTTGAGATGCCGTCAGAGTTGTATCGTAACCGAAACGCCGTTGATAAAAAACTCCTTCCGCTAAGTGCCATCGCATTAGGTGTAATGGCATCAATTACGGCAGTTACATGGTTTGTAAAACGGAGTGCAAAAATTGCAAAAGAATTGACACCTGAAAAATGGCTGCCTACTCTCACCCGTAACGTTAATCTCAGCGAAGAAACCTCTCAGGTTGTATACCAGATGCTCCAAAGCCCGAACAGAAAAACTTTTATCGCCGGAACAGGAGTCCTTGCGCTTTCTGCAATGGCGTTTATGGGAAAAACATTTTTTGACGGATATAAAGACATTTGGGTAAAAAGAAAAGAAGCCGATATTCAAAAAAATCTGCAGGAAAATCTTGTTGCCGTTGAAACCCAATCTTTTTCAGGGAAAATGCAAATCATACGAAGTATGCTTTCAAAATATTCAGCCGATTTTGAAAAATATTTAACGGATGACAACGAAAAAATCCTTCAAAATTTTGAAAAGAAATTCAGAGCGGAAACATCTTTTACTTCCGGCGGCAAAAATTCCCAAAATAATTCCTCAAATATGGGAAATATAATTCTGGGAACTTTGACAACCCTCGGAATTATCGGTCTGGGATTTTTATCCTTCAGAAACTTAAGCAAAAGTAAGATTCACCTGCAAGACGGTCTTGAACGGGCAAAAGATACCATAAGAGAGCTTGTAAAAACCTCCGGTGAAGAATCTAAAAAAATGGATAAAAACAACCTTGAACACATGTTTGGTTCACTTGAGGGCTCTGAAGGAATTGAAGATTTTGTAAGACAGGAAGTTGAAAAACTCAACTGGAAAAATCCTGACGAGAAAAAAGAATTTTTAAATAAAATTCTGACAAGATTTAAAACATCAACCACAAAAGTTAATCCGAACATCGGTGGCGACGGAACTCCAAAACCTGCATTTAACTCCTTCGTCAATGACTACAAGGCCTTTTTCTATAATTGGCTTATAGATACATCAAATCCGCAATTTAAGCAGCTTTTCTTCGGCATAACAGGTATTACTGCCGCAAGTTATGGCGGAAAACTTGTGGGGGACGCAATTAAAGAAGTTCAGGTCAAAAAGATTAACGCCGAAACCGAATTAGAGCTTCAAAAACGTCTTGTTTCAACAGAATTAAGAAATTTTAAATCTAAAAAGGATTCTGCCATAAGGCCGTTGATTGAAGAATTTTATAAACAGGTTGATAGCGGAAAACGTTCAAAAGAGGAACTTAAAACTCTGGCGGAAAATGTTCTGTTTGAAATTAAAAACGGGCCTCCGTACGTATATTCATAGGAATAAATTTATATGGTACAGATTCAGCCAATATCACATACAAATCCATACTACAACAGACCAATGCAGCCATATTATGCCTGCACAAGCTGTCAGCTGCCGACACCTCAAAAAAATTACTGCATCTTTGATAAAAATGAAGTTGATTATTTTGTAAAACAAAAAGAACAGGCTTTACCTGTTTTAACATATATTCTCTGTCATTCAAACAATGAAGCACAGGTAACGGAAGCTCTTTATATCATTGACAGAATGATAGATGACGGCACAAAAGGTATAGATAAAATGTACCCCGTTTTTGCCAGGTTTAATAATACAACTTCGCCCAATATTCAAACTTATCTTGCCGGAATTTACCGTAAAACCCAAATTCCTGATGCCTTTGGGCCTTTGGTAAAGATGCTCATACAAAACTCTCAGCGGCCGAATAACCCGACACAAACATTTGATCCGAACGAAGAAATCGGGGGAGCAATACTCAGCTATATTTCAGACAGATTTAGGAACTAAGATTTTTGAAGCAAAACAACGGCATTTGCCTCTATTGCCAAGTTTTGACCGACAGCATCCATTTTCTCTTTTGTTTTGGCTTTGATAGAGACATCGTCGTGAGAAATTTCAAGAATCTTGCATAAAATATCTTTCATTTTTGGGATATACGGCATCATTTTTGGAGCCTGAGCAATAATGTTACTGTCAATATTTACGACAGAATAACCCTTTTCTTTCACAAGATTGAAAACATGTTTTAAAAGAGCCGTAGAATCTATGTTTTTATACTTGGGATCAGTATCCGGAAAAAGAGTTCCGATATCATCAAGAGCCAAAGCGCCCAATATTGCATCTATCATTGCGTGTATCAAAACATCCGCATCCGAATGTCCCAAAAGACCTTTTTCATGGGTAATTTTTATCCCGCCTATTATCAGGTCCCTGCCTTCTATCAATTGATGAATATCATAACCGATACCAATTCTGTACATTTTTAAAACCTCATTTTTTTAGATTATAGCATATTTTAACACATATGCTATAATAATTTACAAGAAAAGGATTTTTATATGTCAAATAACGCTTTTGTTAAAAGACAAATACAAACACAAACGACAGTTTCTCAACCGGTATATGATGATTCCGTTGAGGGATTACCATTTTATTATTACTTTGATTTTCGTTTTTGCGTTTTTCTCATAATTCTCGGAGTTATTGTGGGCATTTTGCAGTTTTTGGTAGCCGGAGGGCTTTTTGCAATACCATTCATGAAGAAAAAATATATTTGCATAAAGTGTAAACATGAATTTCACAAATTTTCAAACCCCCATTCATGTCCGTTTTGCAAGGGTATGGTTGTTTCCGAACAAGATTATTATCAAAAATATCAAAATCTTGAAAATATGTCCCGCGGACGTATTATTGACTAAATTTTCATAACAAATTTTTCAACGGCTTTGACAAATCCGTCATTTTCTACGGTGTCAGTAATATAATCTGCGCGTTTTTTCAATTCTTCCGTTCCGTTGCCCATAGCAACCCCAACGCCGCCGGACTGTACAAGATCTATATCATTGTCCTGATCGCCGATTGTCAAAACTTCTTCTCTTTTTATTCCCCACAGGTCACGTAAAAATTTGACGCCAAGTGACTTTTTAGCTTCAGGAGAACCGATTTCACAGTAGTAAGGAGTAGATTTAACTATATACAAATCAGGATATTTTTTCTTTAATACTTCAACCCAGGAAGACACCCTGTCAGCATCTTTTATGTCTATCGCCAAAATCTTATTTACATTATCTATCTTCAAATCATCAAATGAGCAAACCGTATATTCTATATGTTTGCCATCAACATAATATTTGATTATTTCGTTATCATTTTCAACATACAATTTGTCATCAATATACAAATTTATATGAACATTATTTTCTCTTGCCCAGACTATTATTTCTTTTGCATAATCGGGATTGAGATTTTTGCGGTAAAGAGTATTGCCGTCGCAGTCTTTAACAAGCCCGCCCTGATACGAAATTAACGGAGTATCAAGTTCCAAATCTTTTGCAACATGGATTGCAGATGAGTGCATTCTGCCGGTTACAAGAACAATTTTAATTCCCGCAGCTTTCAATTTATTTATACAATTTCTGACTGCAGGTGAAAATTGACCTTTCCAATCGGCAATTGTTCCGTCAATGTCTGTTGCAATCATTTTTATCATAACTCTTTTCCTGAAACTTTTGTATTTAGAATCTGAAATCCCGTTCACCTTTTTCAATTTTTTCAAGATTTTCTTCTACAATACATTCTACTTTTTTATTACTAAGTGTTTGCAGCTCTTTTTGTATGAGAGCTTCTCCGATTTTTTTTGTTTCCTCGGAGGCATAGTCTTCCAAATATTCTTTTAAAGTCATTATAGCATTCGGATGGCAGAAATTGTGAATTTGCTGATCTTTGCAGATTTCCATAAACCTGTCACCAACCCTGCCTTCACGGTAACATGCAGTACAAAAACTCGGGACATAACCAAGCTCCATAAGCCATCTTATTACTTCATCCAAAGTTCTTCTGTCTTCAACATCAAACTGTGCCGTGTCTTCTTCCGATTCATCTTCGGGATGAGCATATCCGCCAACACTTGTTTTTGAAGCACCGCTAATTTGTGAAACGCCAAGCTCCAATACACGTTCTCTGCATTTTTTTGATTCTCTTGTTGAAATAATCATTCCTGTATACGGAACGGAAATTCTGATACAAGCAACAATTTTTGCAAACATATCATCATCAATTCCGTTTTCAAAAGCTGAAGGATCAATATCATCAGCACGTCTTATACGGGGAACGGATATTGTATGAGGGCCGACACCAAAAACGGCCTCCAGATGTTCTGCGTGCATTAATAGTGCCGAAAATTCGTATTTATAAGTTGATAAACCAAACAAAACACCCAATCCGACATCATCAATTCCGCCTGTCATTGCTCTGTCCATAGCTTCCGTATGATATGCATAATTGTGTTTTGGTCCTGTCGGATGAAGTTTTTCGTAACGCTCTTTGTCATAAGTTTCCTGGAAAAGAATATATGTTCCGATACCGGCTTCCTTTAATTTACGATAATTCTCAACGGTTGTTGCCGCAATATTGACATTTGCTCTGCGAATTGCACCGTTTTTGTGATGGATTGAATAAATTGTTTTTAAAGATTCCAAAACATATTCTATCGGGTTATTAACAGGATCCTCTCCTGTTTCTATTGCAAGACGTTTATGTCCCATATCCTGAAGCGCAATAACTTCTTCTCTGATTTCTTCCTGCGTCATTTTTTTACGCGGAATATGGGTGTTTTTAGCATGATACGGACAATATACACAGCCGTTCACACAATAATTTGACAAATACAAAGGTGCAAACAGCACAATTCTATTGCCGTAATAATCTTCTTTTATTTTTTTTGCAAGCTCAAAAATTTCTTTGTTTTTTTCTTCAATATCACAAGCCAAAAGCACTGCGGCTTCTCTGTGAGTTAAACCTTTACCCAAACGAGCTTTTTGTATAATTTTATCTACTAATTCTATGTTGTTCTTATTTTTTTCACCATAATCTACAGAGGCTAAAACCTCCTGATTATCTATAAATTCTTCGGCTTTGCTTGATTTAGGATTATACATCTCATCCTCCTGATACCAATACCATGGTATCACAAATAAAATAAAAAAACGGCTTATAAAAAACCGTTTTTTTACTATATTTTTAACAAATTATTTAGCCGCTTTATCTGCAAATTTTTTAGCTCCTTTATTGGCAGAATTGTCTGTCCAAGAACCAAGAATACGTCCGGCAACTGCACCAACTGCCATATTGATTGCAAATCCTAATACAGAACATCTTTTGTTTTCTTTAATTGCAAGATTTACCGCTCTTAATGCAGGGAAAGCTACAAGACCAAGTAATGTACCATATTTTTTACCTGTTTTTGATTTTTGATAAACATTCCCTTCACGTGTAATATCTGCAGTCTTATCACTCTTTATGGTTTCCTTCATATCTTTAGATGCAGAATCTTGTGAAAATTTTACACGTTTATCATTTATCAGCTTATCAAGTATAACTCCGCAGCCAATGTAAACTAATGCCGTAATAGGAATTGTCCATAATATTTTTGATTTTGTGGCTTTTGCTGCGGCTTCATCAATCGCCCCGACTTTAGCTGCCATGGATTGCCCTTTTGCTGACAAACCATGCCTTGCGGCGGCAATAACGGACAATGCCGTACCGATTTTCAGACCTGCATGGGTCTTAAAAGACTGCTGTTGTACATCCTGAGGATTTTCATTTTGTTTAAAAGAAACTCGTGGCTGAGAAAAACTATAACCTTGAACTGCTAACATTACATTCTCCTAAATTTCTACCTACGCATTTATAAAACACTTTTAAAAAAATTTTTGCTAATATCTTAATTTTTATGAAGAAATACTAAGACTTTTTCTTTTTCCCTACCCAATCTGCCAGAACTTTTAAAGGCGAACGGGTGATAGCAAGCGCCCATGCAGGAACTTCTTTTGTGATTACACTTCCGGCACCGACATTTGCGCCCTCATTTACTTTTACCGGAGCAACAAGAACGGTGTTTGAGCCGATTTTTACATCATCTTTAATTTGGGTTTTGGATTTTTTACCGGTTATTGCATTATAGTTTGCAGTGATTGTACCTGCACCGATATTAACCCTTTCACCCAGCTCACTATCACCAATGTATGACAAGTGACCTACATTTGTATTTGAATTGATTTTAGATTTTTTAACTTCAACAAAGTTTCCTATCTTAATATTATCGGCAATTTCAACATCTCCTCTCAGGTGAGCACAAGGCCCTATCTGACAGTTTTTGCCGATTTTATTTTTACCTTCAATATATGTTGCCGGATAAATAATTGTGTCTTGCCCTATCTGAGTGTCTTCGCTTATCCAGGTATTAGCCGGATCAACGATTGTAACACCGTTTTCCATATATCTTTCAAGATTACGAAGATTCATCATTTTTGTTGCCATAGCAAGATGCTGTCTTGAATTTATTCCGTATATTTCATCACTGTTTTCCAAAACATATGCATTTACCTTCAACTTTCTTGATTTGCCCCAGGCAATAATATCTGTCAGATAATATTCGCCCTGAGAATTGTTGCTTTTCAATTCTCCAAAAGATGCTCTGAATTTCTTCCAGTCAAAACAATAAATTCCCGCATTAACTTCTTTAATTTGTTTTTGCTCTGCAGTTGCATCTTTTTCTTCCACAATACATTTTAAAGAATCGTCTTTTTCACGAACAATTCTTCCGTAATTTGACGGATTCTCAAAAATTGTGCTCATAACTGTCAGGTCAGATTTTTGCGCCTTGTGGAATTTTACAAAATCTTTAAGAGTTTTTTCTTTGATTAAAGGAGTATCGCCACACAAAATCAAAACCAAGCCGTCATATTCATCTAATTCGGGACAAACCATAGAAACGGCGTGACCTGTGCCAAGCTGAGGTGACTGTATAACGGTTCTTGCCTTTGCGTAATTTTCATCAACAAATTTTTCAACATCTTCTGCCATGTGGCCGACAATTACATACTGATTACTTGTTATGTTTTTTACATTATCCAAAACATATCCAAGCAAAGTTTTTCCCATAATTTTGTGCAAAACTTTGGGCGTTGTTTCGGATTTCATTCTGGTACCTTTACCTGCCGCTAAAATTACCGCTTTTATATCATCACTCATAGTAAATACTCCACATTGTCCCCAAATAATTTTCTATCAAAAATACAATATATGCAAGTTCTATATCTTTATAATCTCAAAATCCGTTTCCTTGTCACTATCCAAAACACAGGTCAGCATATAATCGTTTTCAATAATTTTTGAGATAACCTGTTTTGGCGTACTGCCAAGCTTTATAACAGCTTCATATTTTGTCCAGAACTTATAAAATTCTTCTTTTGTCGGAGATATATCATAACGTTTTGCCAGTCGTTCAAAATTGCGTTCACGCATTCTTTCCGTATCAACGCCGATATTGTTTCTGGAGAACCCGACAACCACAATATTTTCACAGTGAGACACACTAAAATTGTATTCCCCTGACTTTAATACCGGTTTTTTATCTTCATAAATAATACTTGTATCAACAATTCCCAGATAAGACAAACCCACCTTATTAACCAGATATATCCAGCACAAATGTTCTATATATCTTTCTTCAAGAGAATAACTTTTTCCGTCAGAATACTTTTCAAGCTCCTCAAGCCCGACTTGCTCCAATATTTCATCTTTTTTTAAATAAAAAATTTTCATATATTACACAATCACCGAATCAACAAGAGGTTTAGCAACATCAAGTGCATTTTCAACAACCTGTGGATTTGTCCAGAAATCGCTTCTTTCTACAAAATTTTTCACGATTTTTCTTGCATAAGAACCGACCGCAACCCCATTATAAGAAATTCCGCACATTCTTGCAAGCTCGGTTGTTTTTCCGTTTGTTCCTCCCGATAGCATAAGGTATACCGGCAATTTTGCATTTTGTACAATTTCTGCCGTTGCAACAGCCTGAAGAGTTGATTTATAATCATCATCTCCACCGCTCATTGGAAATCCGTCTGCCTGAACTATTACAGAATAAGGTTCTTTGTTTTGTATCATAGCTTTTATCCTGTCAATAAGCCCTTCGTCACTTAATTTACCCCTGCTTGTGCATATACTCAGCATACCGTCAAAATTGTCTGTTATATATTTCCATTTTGAATAAATTTCGTTTTCATCCGTCCCCATTACGTGAAACTCAATACAATCAATATTTTTTGAAACAATAAACGGCAAAACTTCTCTCAAATCCTTTTCTTCTGAGATGTAAGAAATTGCACCCCTCGAACATACTTTCCAACACCTGTCACAGCCGATACATTTTTCTTTTTTAACTTTTGCACCGTGAATTGCCCCCTGAGGACAAACAGATTCACACGCACCGCAATTAGCACATTTTTCATAGTCAATAACGGCTTTATTCACGTGAGGATCATTTTTTATCCCAACACTCACACACAAATACGCATCATAAACTTCTGCTTTTTCCAAAGCATCAAAAGCTGCCGCTATAACCTCTTCGTTTGCAGACAAATCAAAAAACCGACATCCTACCAGTGCATAAATATAAACAAGCCGTCTTATATCTTCGACATCCTCATTTCCGGCGCCGCAAACCAATTTAAAACAATGCTTTGTTTCCAACAAATCTTTTAACATTATTTCACCAGATAATTGTATATAATTTCAGATGCTTTAACAATAAAATCTTTTCCTGCAACATCATTATGAGGACGATTTGCAAGAATTACCGCTATATATTTTTTTCCGTTAGGTGCAATTACAATACCTG
>JAFYDY010000014.1 GCA_017544545.1 bacterium | reverse complement strand
CGGTTTTTCCAAACTCCGCCTTGTCTGTCTACAACAGCGTCATAGCAAGACCAGATTCTGAAAATACCTGTCAAACCTAACAGTGCGTGAGTTACGTTTTTCTCATAACCCTGATCGTTTACTGCCTGACCAAGACCGGGCCAAATCAACAATGACAATGCACCTGCACCGATTGAACGGCCGCTTACTTTTCCGTTAACACCGTGAGTTCCTGCAAATGCCGGTACACCCATTGATAAAACCGCACCTAAAATAACCAATGATAATAATTTTTTCATACTATACCCCCTAATTTTGTTAGCATGCCTTCATTTAATTTTTCTTATGCACATTATAGTCAAAAGTAAATTGAACATCAACTGATTTTCCACCAAACCCATCCGGCAACGGTTCAGACGGAAAAGATTTTTTCAACGCTTCAATTGCAGCATCATCAAGTTCCTTCACTCCGGAGCTTTTCAAAACCTTGTATTTCTTAAGAGTTCCGTCCCTATTTATTGTATATAAAAGAGTTACCCCTCTTGAAACATCCTGACTCGGCGGATTCCAGTTTGATTTGATTTTTGTCTGCATATTGTACATATAGTTTTTGAACATGTCGGGATTTTGTTCCATAAGTTTTTGAGTTGATTTTTTTGTCCATATTGCATAAGCACAGCTTCCGCCCAAAACCACACCGATAGCAAGCATTACAGATAAAGCTATCAAACTTATTCCGACAACTTTTGCCTTATTCATAATTTACCCCCTGAATGCGTCTGCTATTGATTTACTATAATCCGGTCTTAAAATACCCTTTTCGGTAATAATTCCCGCAATCAATTCGTGAGGGGTGACATCAAACCCAGGATTTATAATCTTTACACCATCTACACAAATCGGCTTGCCGTTTATATGAGTAACTTCGTCGTGTGAACGTTCCTCTATCACGATATCATCACCGGATTTTATGCTCGTATCAATGGTTGATAGCGGTGCCGCAACATAAAAAGGGATATTGTGATATTTTGCTGCAATCGCAACTGTATATGTACCGATTTTGTTTGCCGCATCACCGTTTGCCGCAATTCTGTCAGCCCCGACACAAACCATATCAATCATGCCTTTTTTCATAAAGTATGAGCACATACCATCTGTAATAAGCGTTACAGGGATTCCGTCCATTGTGAGCTCCAGCGTGGTAATTCTCGCACCCTGCTGACGAGGTCTTGTCTCATCTGCAAAAACCTGAACCGTATTATCTTTTGCAAAAGCCGAACGCACAACCCCCAAGGCCGTTCCGTAACCAACAGTTGCCAAAGCGCCTGCATTACAGTGAGTGAGAATCGTTGCACCTTTTGGCACAACCTCAGCACCGTAATCACCGATTCTTTTGTTTATGGCAATATCTTCTTCTTCAAGCTTTTTGCCATTAACTTTCAATTCCTCTATTAAAGTCGCAATATCTGATTTTGAATTTCTGATAATTTCTTTTTGTTTTTCAACAGCCCACATAAGATTCACGGCAGTCGGTCTTGCACTCGCCATATAATCAGCTTTTTCCAACAACTTTGAAATAAATTCATCTCTTGATAAATTTTGCCCTGCAAGCTCCTGCGCAAACAATACAACTCCGTGTGCTCCTGCGATTCCGATAGCCGGCGCACCTCTGACTATCATTGTTTTTATGGCATCAAACATATTCTGACCGTTTGTTATCTTCACATACTCAAACTTGTCCGGGAATTTTGTCTGATCCACCATTTTAGAATAGTTATCAATCCATTCTATCGTTCTGATTTTTGATGTAAATTCTGCCATTCCTTTTCCCTCTGTTTCGGCTGTTTTATTCTGTATTATCCGTTGCGTTTTTCGTACATATCACGGATTAAATTTATTATATAATAAGTCAAAAATCCCGTAAATGCATTTGTCGTTCCGAACAACACTCCAATAAAGATTATAAACACCACCAAAAGCCAAATCGGAGAGTTTGCTATCATTGTCGTCAATATAAAATTTGATGAAAAATGAAGAAAGGTACCTAACAAAAACGCCATCACGGCATACACGGATGAAAAAGCAACCCCCGATACAAACCCAGCCAAACCACCCTGAATAATACTATCCTGTGTTGTTGTCAAATCAAGCTTGCCATCCATTATTAAAAACACCATTACTGCCGGCGCAGCCAGCAAAAATACTGCAAACAGAATTATTGTTCCAATATACGGAACCGGTGCCAAAAGTCCTAAAATCGCACCGAAGAATATACTTAAAATTATGATATTTTTAGCTAAAATTCTGTCCATGTATAAACCTATATTATTTTATAATTATAACCCAAATTTTTTCAAGTCCTCAAGCGCATCTGCACTCCTCGTATAAGAAATCCCGATAGCTATGGAGTCCACCGTATCATCAAGTTTTGGAAGTGCGTCCGTTCCCAGACTCAGTTTGACCATTTTCTCAACTTCTTTTTTATCTGCCCTGCCATACCCCGTCAAAATCTGCTTAACCTCAATCGGGGTGTATTCATAAATCGGGATATTATGTTGCTCCATAACCGTCAAAATAACGCCCCTTGCGTGCGAAACAGGCATTACAGTCGTATAGTTTCTGAAGAAAAACAACTTTTCTATCGCACAAACATCAGGTTTGTACATCTCAACAACTGATGTTATATCGTTAAAAATTTCCAAAAGCCTTGCAGATTCTCTGTCACCTTTTTTTGTCTGAATAGAACCTGAATGCAAAAGCTCCGTATTTTTTCCGTCATATCCGAGAATACTATATCCGACAATAGCCATACCCGGATCAATTCCTAATATCTTCATACCTCTATTTTAGCAATATTTTTTATTTTAGTAAATAATTGCTCTGCTCTACGCAACGCTCCTCGCATTATGCACAGCAGACAGGGTCACAGTTTTTACTTGCTTTACCGCTCCTGTGGAGTTTTCTTACGAAAACTCTTACGTCGCCACATTATGTTCCGAGCCCTGCCAGCCTTGCTCATCGCAAGTCTGCACCGGCTCTCCACATCGGCTTACGCATAAAAAAAGACCTCTTTGGTTGAAGAGGTCAAGGTTGGTTATTTTTGGTTATGTTATAGTATTATGTCAGTTAAACTGTAAGGTTATTGTCTTTTTAAGGGGTAAATATATTTAACTGTTTTTGATTCGTTTTACTTTACACTTGATTTAATTATCCTCAAGATTAATATTTGCCTGTTTTGTTTTAAACATTTACAATTCTTAATACAGCCGTCAAATAATTGTATTATCATAGAATTATGTGGGACAAAATTAAAAGATTTATACTCTCAAAAATTCTCAGAAAACACTATCTGCGAACAGGCAAATGCAAGGGTTGCGGAGGTTGCTGCTCGCATATTTATGTCAAACATTTCATGCACGTTGTAAAAGACGAAAAAGAATTTGAAAAGCTGCAATATCTTCACTATTTTTATTCCGGATTAAAAATTATCGGCAAGGATGATTTGGGGTTAATTTTTGAATGCACACACCTTGACCCTGATACAAAGAAATGCAAAATTCATTTATGGAGGCCCGGCATATGCAGAAGATACCCACAGGAAGAATTATTTTCAATGGGCGGCACTCTGTCTGAAGATTGCGGGTACAAAATGGAGCCCATTTACCCGTTCAAAAAATACTTAAATGACGCCGATAAAAAATTTAAACTGCGATAAATAATAGCCCTTTATTCCAATGTAACTCAAACGGAAATCTCTTATATTTAACATGTAATAAGATAGGAGATTACATTATTATGAAAAAGATTTTGATTTTGACAGGTGCATTAATATTTTCAATTTCACAAATATCATACGGAGCATGTACTGTTGATAGTTTAGGTCTTTGCCAATCGGGAATTACAACTCAGGAACTCGGAAGCACGAACCTGCAAGACAGACTAATACCGAACAGAATTAACAACATGGGACAACCCAATACCCTGATGGAAAACCGGGGGATGCAGGGACAAACCCAAACTCCAGAAAATATTAACAGGGAACTGTTTCAGCAGGAATCCACCCAACCCTATAACTCAAACTGCCAATTCGGGAATTGTATAAACAGAACAAACGCCGGTATAAATAACGGATTTTAACAAAATAAAGAGGGGGTTTTCGAAGAAAACCACCCCTCTTATAATATTTAATTTCTTATGCTGATTCTTTTTTAATAAGTTTTCTTTCTTTTCTTGCTTCCCACCATTCAACAAGCATTGAGCAGAAGAAGATACTTGAATATGTACCAATCAATACACCAAGCATCATTGCAAGAACAAAGTCTTTTGTGGTAACTCCGCCAAAGAAATACAATGCTGCCAACGTTAAGAAGGTTGTCAATGAAGTATTGATACTTCTTGTTAATGTCTGATTTACAGAAGAATCAACAATTTCACCAAAGGTCATCTTCTTGCCGTAATATCTCAGGTTTTCTCTTATACGGTCAAACGTAACAATTGTATCGTTAACTGAATAACCGACAACCGTCAGCATCGCCGTTAAGAATAAACCATCAACTTCAACGTTGTAGAATAACCCTAACAGTGAAAATACTCCGAGTACGAAAATTACGTCGTGCAGCAAACCTGCAATCGCAGAGAGCGCATACTTGAGTTCAAATCTGATTGAAATATAAATAATTATACCCAATATAGCTATAAATAATGCAATAAAGGATTTTTTAAACAATTCGGCACTCAATGTCGGACCAACAGATGATACCTGAATCAATTCAGCATTTTTGTATTCTTTAGTTACGACATTTGTTATTGTTTCAGCATCTTTTGAACCTTCATCAATAAATTTTGTTCTGACAGAAATTATTGATTTCATATTGTTATTTTCTTCTGTCGGATTTACGTTAAGAACCTGAATATATGTGCCGGTAACACCTTCTTTTTCAAGTTCGTTTCTGATAACTCCGACCTTAGAATTTTTTACATCATCCTGTACGCCGTACTGCATGATAGTACCGCCCGTGTAGTCAATACCGACTTTTACGGGTGAATGTGTCGGATAATTAATCATTGAATATATCATGGCCACAATGCCGGGTGTTAAGAGTAATGCTGACAAACAAAGCCACAGCACCCTGTATTTTACGACATGCAAACCATTTTTAAATAGCTTAAACATTTTTATTTACCTCAACTTTCTTAGTCTAAAATACCGAAACGTGCTTTTTCACGCTTTGTTTCAGTTGCTTCATAACCCTTGCCTATTTCATCTTTAGAAAGACCAAACAAAGCAGGATATTTCAAATCACCCGTACCGAATACAAGGTGCATAAAGTTTCTTGTAACCGTAATTGCCGTAATCATTGAAACAATTACACCAAGTGCCAGTGTTAAAGCAAAACCTTTAACAACGCTTGTACCCAAGAAATACAAGATTACACAAGTTAAAATCGTTGTCATATTTGAGTCAAAAATACTTGTGAAGGCTCTGTCAAAACCTGAGCTGATAGCAGTAAACAAGTTTCTGCCGGCTCTGAGTTCTTCTTTTGTTCTTTCAAAAATAAGAACGTTAGCATCAACTGCCATACCTATTGAAAGAATGAAGCCCGCAATACCTGCTAACGTCAAAGTTACAGGAATAACCTTAAACAAGGCAAACAAAACAACCGCATATATAACAAGTGCAATGTCTGCAATAAAACCGGGAAGCCTGTACATAAGAATCATAAAGAACATTACAAGTCCTATACCCAGTATGCCGGCAAATTTTGATTTTTCAATACTGTCTGCACCCAATGTTGGTCCGACTGTATTTTCTTCAATAATATCAGACGGAACAGGCAATGCACCTGCGTTCAACAGATTAACCATCTTCTCAGCTTCTTCATATTTGAATCCGGAAGCTCCACCTGATATTTCAGCTCTGCCGCCAAAAATAGGCTCTCTGATGTTTGGTGCGGAAATTTCTTCGCCGTCAAAGAAGATAGCCATCGGCTTTCCGACCAGTCTCTGTGTTAATTCAGCGAATTTTGTTGCACCTTTACCGTTAAATTCCAAAGAAACAGTCCATTGACCTGTTTGATCAGTACCAATTTGAGCTGAATTTAAGTCTTCACCTGTCAATTCTGCAGGTTCCCATAAAAGTTGTCCCATTTCATCACGTTTTTGGACACCTTTTTCATCCAAAACCGGAGGCTTAAATTCCAATAAAGCTGTTTTCCCCAGGAAAGCTTCAGCTTCTTTCAAATCGGTAACGTTTGGAATTTCAACTAACAATCTCTTGTCACCAACTGTTGTAACAGTCGTTTCAGCTACACCCAGTTTATTGACACGGTTTTCAATCGCAATCTGCAACCTGTCCATAACTTCGGGTGTAATTTTAGGAACAGAATCTGTTGTCTTTGCCTCAAGCATGATTCTTGAACCGCCGACAAGATCGAGTCCCAATTTTGTTGGTTTTTTGTAGCAGAGAAAACCGCAAACGGCTACTGTGACTACAATTAACCAAAACACAATAATCTTGTTTTTCAATTTTCTACCCTCTTTATACTTATACTGTTAACTATTATTATCATTTTTGACGCAAAAAAGAATTATACCGATTAGCCTAATTCTGCTTTTACGCTGTCATATACTCTTTGCAGAGTAATTTTTTCATCCTCCGACAATGTAACCAACGGACGTCTTACATACTCATTTATAAGCCCTTTGTATGCAAGAAGCGCTTTTACGGGAATCGGATTCGGAGCCGAGAACAACTCTTTGAATATCGGATAAAGTTTTCTGTGCATATTCTGAGCAGCAATCAGTTCTCCTGCCTTGAAGTTTCTTATCATAGATTTTATTTCAGCACCGAACAGGTGTGATGCAACAGAAATTACGCCATGCGCACCAATTGACATCATTGGTAGTGTCAAACTGTCATCACCCGAATATATAATAAAATCTTCCGGACACATCATTTTCAGTTCCGTTATTTTATCCATATCAGCAAAACTTTGTTTTACGGCAACTATGTTTTTATAGGTATTTGCCAAATATGCAACGGTTTCCGGCTGCATATTAACACCGGTTCTGCCGGGAATATTATAAAGGATTATAGGCAGGCTTGTTGATTGTGCAATTGCAGAAAAATGCTCAACCATGCCCCTTTGATTAGGTTTGTTATAATAAGGCACAACCGATAAAATAGCATCTACACCTTCTTTTTCGGCAAATTTAGAATACTCTATCGCAGATTGTGTCGAATTGGAACCTGCACCGAGTATAATTTTTGCTTTGTTTTGTACAGCTCTTTTTACCGAACTTACAAGCTCAATTTCCTCTTCATTTGTAAGACAGGGTGATTCTCCTGTAGTTCCGGCAACAAGCAGAGCATCACTTCCTGATGATACCAAATGTGCCGCAAGAGATTCTACTCCGTCATAATCAATAGCACCCGATTTTTCCATCGGTGTAACCATTGCAGTAATGACTTCTCCGCAATCATATCTGTATGCCATATTTCTCTATCCTCTGTTTTTCCCTAATCTACGCTATTTATTATACAACAAAAGAATAATATTATACGAGTATATTAAGATACGTGAAAAATATGAACTTCAGATATATTTGTAATAATGTCAAAATTTACTTTTTGTGCTAAAATTCTGATATGGATTTCAAAAGTTTACCAAAGAAAAAGAGATTATATATTATTGTATCGGTTTCAATAGGGCTGGTACTTTTATGGGCTTTCATCACAGCCGGAATTATTACACATGATTTTAACAGAAAACAGGTTGAAGCCAGAGGAGATGAACAGGAAGCCTTAGTTAACGGCATAATTCTGACCGAAACGAAAAACGAAACAAAGTATTGGGAAATATACGGTGATACGGGAAGGTGGGACAGCAAAAAAGGGGTTGCCCAACTTAACAAGGTTATCGGTAATTTTTACAGAGACAACGAAGTATCTATGAGTTTTGAATCTTCAAAGGGTACTTACAACTCAGTAGATGGAGATATCACACTTTACAAAGATACTTTTATCGTCATGAAAGACGGAGTAACGCTCAGTGCCGATAAACTTCACTGGATAGATTCACACTCTCCGATTATTGCAGAAGGTCATATAAAAATTCAAAAAGGCAAACAATTACTGTCAACGGCTGAAAAAATAGAAATAAGCCCGACATATGACAGTTTCAAAATTTCAGGAAACACAGTTTCAAAAGTATATGAGGATAAAAAATAGTATGAAAAAATTATTGTTGGGAATTGTATCACTAATTTTGATAACAGGTATAGCAGTCAATGCTTCTGATTTGATTATCGAATCCAAAAATCAGACATACCATGAAGAAGATAATAAAATAAAATTCAACGGGGATGTCAAGGTAACGGTTGATGATTTGAAAGTTGTCGGTGACAGCGCTGATGTCAATGTTACAAAAGATCAAAAACTTGATACAGCAACCTTTTACGATAAACCTTATGCTTTTGAAATTAAGAAAAATAAAAAAAGAGAAGTAAAAGCAAACATCTTAAAAGTGTCATTAATTACAAAAATTATACACGCCGAAGGGGATACACAATCTATCGTTTTTGAAGGTAAAACACCGATTGTTGTTATAAACTCAGACGTTCAGGAATACGATACAAAAACAGGTATTATGACTGCAACAGGCTCTGTTACAATGAAATACAAAGATATTGAAACTCTGTCGAACTTTGCAGAAATCACAACAGACAAAAACGGTGATTTGAAAAAACTTGTTTTGACCGGAAATGCAAAAGTTAAACAGGAAAATAACGAATCCTTCGCTGATAAATTTGTTTATGAAGCCAAGACCGAAAACCTGACGGCATACGGTAATACGACATCAAAAGCGATTATGGATGACGGTTCAAAATTAACATTAAAATCAAGTTTTCAGGAATACAATCAAAAGAAAGCTATATTTAATGCCAGTGGAAACGTAAGAATTTGGTATCAGGATTATTATGCCGTAGGACCAAAAGTTACATTGTATCCGACTCCCGGAACTACAAAACCGAACGAAGCATATTTTACCGGACGTTCCAGCATAACCCAGGGTGTTCGTACAATATTTGCCGACAGAATTAAAATGACAATGACTCCGAAAAGCTTTGATGCTCAGGGAAATACAAGAACTGTTATAAGGAATATCGGCAACGGCGACGATAATATGACATTAGGATTGTAAAGATGAATGAAAAAATTGAAAAAGCATTAGAATGTTTTAAGAAAAAAGACTACAACGGCGCAATTGATTTTTTTACCTCAGCTGCCGAAATTGAAACAGATAATGCTGAAATATACAATAACCTCGGACTTTGCTATGCAAACATCGGAGATGATGAAAAAGCTGAAAAAAATTATTTGAGAAGTATTGAACTTAACCCAAAAATTCCGCAAAGTTATATAAATCTTTCTGATATATATTACAGACAGAAACGTCTTGGAGAGGGAATAAATATTTTATCCTATGCTATAGATATGCTTCCTGACGACTTGATTTTCAGACATTATCTTGCTCGTTTTTATATGGATGATGCAAAACAGGATTTAGCTATTGACGAATTGGAATACATTTTGGACAGACAACCTGACAACTATGATGCATATTACGATTTGGCAAAAATATATTTTGATTTTGGAAATTACGATTCTGCAATAGAAAATCTTGAAAATATATTAAAATTTAAAGAAGATAATGAATTCATCTACTATTATCTGGGTGAAGCGTACCAGGCAAATGATGAAATAGATAAAGCTATTTCAAACTTTTTAAAAGCAATTGCAACGAATAATAAATTTCCGCTCGCCTACAAAAAAGTCGGAATACTTTTTATGGCCCGCGGAGATATAGAAGATGCCGTTGAATACTTTGAAGACTACTTAAACTTTGATATTCCGCAGGAAGAAAAAGACAGCGTCGGTAAACTACTTGAAAAATTAAAAGTTAAAAATGAAAAATAAATACTGGATAGCATTTTCATCAATCGAGCAACTTGACAGCAGTTTTATAATAAGACTGTGGAAGCATTTTGGTGACATTGAAACGGCTTTTAATGCTTCCCTGGCAGATCTGAAAAATATTGAAGGGCTCAGTGTAAGAAAAGCCGAAAGTTTTTTAAAATATCGGGACAAGGTTGATATTGACAGAACTTTTGCTGATGTTGAAACAAGAGGAATAAATTTTCTGACTCTGGAGAGTGAAAGTTATCCGGCAATGCTTCGTCAAATATCAAACCCGCCGGCAGTTTTATATTATAAAGGTAAATTTTTTGAGTGTAATCTGGATAAAACAATCGCCGTTGTCGGTTCACGTAAAGCAAGCCATGCAGGCAGAGATGATTTGAGAAAGATATTATCAGGTCTTGCCGGAACAGATGTTTGTATTGTATCGGGATTAGCTTCCGGAATTGACACTGTCGCACACACATCCGCAATAGAAAATAATATTAAAACCATAGGGGTTATCGCAAGCGGATTTGACTATGTTTACCCCTCTGGAAACAAAACCTTGTATGAAAATATTATAAACGGCTATGGTGCAATAGTAACCGAATATTATCCGACCTTTGAACCGATAAAATTCAGATTCCCTCAAAGAAACAGAATTATATCCGGACTTTCGTACGGAACGGTTGTATGCGAAGCCTCTTCAAAAAGCGGAGCTCTGATTACGGCAAATCTCACATTAGAACAGGGTAGAGAATTGATGTGTGTTCCGGGCGCAATTTCCAATCCGAACACACAAGGAATATACAAACTTCTCAAAAACGGGGCAGCTATTGTTACGGAAAGCGATGATATTCTCAATGCTTTAGGCTGGGAAATAAAAAGAGATAATACTTCAGGGGATCAGCTGACATTGCCGATGTTGACTCCCGATGAAGAAAAGATATATAATAGTTTGGAGATAGAAGAAAAGGGTTTCGATGAATTGATTTCATTGACCGGATTGGACACAGATTCTCTGCTGATGAACTTGACAACTATGGAGCTAAAAGGGATAATAAAGCAGAGTGGGGCTGACAGGTATAAAAAGGCGTAAGAAATAATGGCAGGTAAAGAGAGATCATTAGTAATAGTCGAGTCACCGGCTAAATCAAAAACAATTAAAAAGATTTTAGGAAATGATTTTCAAATAGAAGCGAGTTACGGACATATAAGGAACTTGCCCACAAAAGATGCCGCAACAGACAACCTCGGGTTTGATGTTAATAACGGGTTTGAGCCTAAATTTGAAATAATTCCCGGCAAACAACAAGTCGTTAGAAAACTCAATGACCTTGCCAAAAAAGTTGATAAAATATATCTCGCATCCGACCCTGACCGTGAGGGAGAAGCTATTGCATGGCACGTTCGCCAGATTTTAAAAGTGCCGGATGACAAAATTTTCAGAATTGTGTTTAACGAAATTACCCCAAAAGCCGTAAAATATTCTGTTGAAAACCCCCGTGCCATCGATATGGATATGGTACAGGCACAACAAACAAGACAAATTCTGGATAAACTCGTAGGATTTAAACTGAGCCCTGTTTTATGGAAACAAATAGGGAACAGAAATCTTTCGGCCGGCCGAGTTCAGTCCGTCGCCCTGCGTATGATTTGCGAAAGAGAGGAAGAAATTGAAGCATTTGTTCCGCAAGAATACTGGTCAATTCAGGCGTTGCTTGATAAAGACGGGAAACAATTTGAAGCTGAACTTGCAAAAATTAAAGACAAAGCCATAGAAAAAAATATTAAAACCAAAGAAGAAGCTCAAAAAATTGTGGATTACCTTACCAATCCGCAAACGCAATACGAAGTTTCAAAGGTTACTAAAAAAACCACAAAACGCAAACCGACTGCACCATTTATAACTTCAACAATGCAGCGTGCAGCGAGCTCAAAACTTGGTTTTGGGGTTTCAAAAACAATGCAGGTTGCACAAAAACTTTATGAAGGTATCGAAATTGACGGCAATCCTGTCGGTTTGATTACATATATGAGAACAGACAGCGTCAGGGTTTCGGATGATGCACGTGATATGGCTCACGATTTTATTCTCCAAAATTACGGTGAAAAATATTATCCGCAAACTGCCAATGTTTATGCAAAAGGGAAACAAAACGTTCAGGATGCTCACGAAGCTATTCGTCCTTCATATCCTGAAAGAACACCTGAAAGTATAAAACAGTATCTGGACAACGACCAATACAAATTATACAAACTCATTTGGGAAAAGTTTATGTCATCTCAGATGGCACCGGCAGAAATTGCAAATAAATCAATAGAAATTTCAGCAGGCGATTATACCCTGAGAGCCGGCACAAGCAAAGTTACATTTGACGGATTTCTGACACTATACAATGATGCAGAAGAAGACGATCCGGCAGAAAACGATGCAAAAATTCCAGATCTTGAAAAAGGGGACAAGGTTGTTTGTAAAAAAATAGACCCTAAACAACACTTTACCCAGCCGCCGCCGAGATACAATGAAGCTTCTTTGGTTAAAGCGCTTGAAGAATACGGAATCGGACGACCATCTACTTACGCAACCATCATAACTGTTATCCAGACAAGAAAATATGTTGAGAAAAAAGACAAAGCGCTTCGCCCGACACTTTTGGGACGTACCGTTTCAAAGCAGCTGGTTGAACAGTTTGCCGACATTATGGACTATAAATTCACGGCGGGAATGGAAGCGAAACTGGACAAAATTGCCGATAAAGAAGCCGTTTGGGTAAAGGTTTTACAGGATTTTTATACTCCGTTTATGAACGAAGTAAATGCCGTTATGAAAACAGCTCAAAAGATGACTATTGAAACAAAATATAAATGTCCAAACTGCGGGAAACCAATGGTTTTACGCTCCAGCAAAACAGGTTCGCAATTCCTTGGCTGCTCGGGATTTCCTGAATGCAAAACGACAATGTCACTAAATACCGTTCAGGAAATGGAAGCCGAGAATGAAGAATTAGAAAATTCGGCAGAAAAACCAAAAGAAGTTTGCGAAGAAAAATGCGAAAAATGCGGTTCTGATATGATCTTCAAGCTTGGACCATACGGAAAGTATGTTGAATGTACAAACGAACAATGCAAACACCGTAAGCCATACCGAAAATCAACAGGTGTCACATGTCCAAAATGCGGAAAAGGTCAGATTGTAGAACGCAAATCAAAACGTGGGACTGTTTTTTACGGGTGCGATGAATATCCGGAATGCGATTTTGTTCTCTGGAACGAACCAACCGGTGAAAAATGTCCGGAATGCGGCAGCTTACTTGTTAAAAAAGTTCTGAAAAACGGAACAAAAATTACCTGTTCAAGTCTTAAATGCGGTTACAAAAAAGAAGAAGAATAAAAAAGGTTAGTTATGGCGATAGATAAAGAGTTATATGAGCGATACAAAAAGATGAAGGCAGAAGGTGTTAATATCACTCTGGCTGAATTGAAAGCACAGATTGAAGAAGAAAGAAATGCCAATTCATCAACACCTGTTCAGACAACCTATCAAGCTCCATCATTAACACCGGTTTACAGTAATGAACAGCCTGCACAAACACCGGTAAGCACATATTCTTCCACACCTGAGCCGGAGCAGGTTACCCCAAGTTCATATTCCGGGAATATGTCACAATACCAACCCTATGTTAGCAGTAATTACATGTCACAGTTCGGAACTGGAACAAGTACAAATACCGTGCAAGCTGCAACACCTGTGCAAAACACCTATAGCGGCAATGTCCCACAAACAACCACAGAGGAATCAGCACCTGCAACAAAATTTGGGCTTATAGGATACCCTCTCGGGCATTCGCTTTCGACGTTTATTCACGATGCAGGGTTTAAAAGTTCAGGATTTACGGACTATACCTATGAACTCCTTGAAACACATCCGGAAAGTCTTGTTGATAGAATTAAATATTTAAAATACAACGGATACGCAGGTTTTAATGTAACTATTCCGTTAAAATTGCCGATTTGTGTATTCTTAGACGAAATAGACAATTCCGCAGATCTTGTCGGAGCCGTCAATACCGTTGTCATAAATTCCGACAAAACCCTGAAAGGATACAATACTGATATTACAGGTTTTGTAAATGCAATTCCGAGCGATGTGGTACTTAACGGAAAAACTGCCGGAATTTTAGGAACGGGTGGAGCTGCAAGGGCAGCAATTGCAGGGCTTATATCCAAAGGAGTTAAAAACTTTAAAATTTATACAAGGAATATACCAAATTCGGTTGAATTGACAAATTATCTGGAAAAGAAATATCCGGATGTAAAATTTAATCCTTATCAGATTGAGTATATAAGAAGCCTTGAAGATGTTGATATTTTGGTAAATTGCACACCTATCGGCATGAAAGGACGGGGAGCAGGCTATTCACCTGTGGAAGAACCTGAACTTTGCACTCTGCCAAAACACGCCATTGTTTATGATGTGGTTTATAATCCGAGAAAAACGGTTTTGATAAAACTTGCAGAAAAGAACGGATATCGTACGGTTTTGGGACTTGATATGCTCATTTATCAGGCTATGGAAGCCCAAAAAATCTGGACAGGAAAAACCCCTGACTTCAAGGATATGAAAATTGCCGCTCTTGAAAATCTTGAATAAGTTTATATAAGATTTTTGCCCAGTTTTTCAACCATTTTGATATCCTCAGACGGTTCACTTCCAATTGTCGTGAGATAATTTCCAACCATAATCCCTTCAACACAGGTTTTCAGGGCTAACTCCTGATTATCACGTGACAACTTCATACGTCCGCCGCAAAAACGCAGCACCGATTTCGGATTAGCAATTTTAAATATCGCCAGAGTTCTTAATATATTTTCTTCGTCAATCTTATCGTGGTAATTTTCAAACGGTGTTTGCGGTATCGGCATCAATATATTTATCGGAATTGAATTTGGCTCAATATCGGCAAGCTCTAACGCCATTTCAACTCTTTGCTCAATGCTTTCACCCATCCCTAAAATAACTCCGCAACACAAACTCATTCCGTATTTTTTAACGAGTTTACAGGTGTTGTATCTTTCATCCCAGCTATGAGTGGTACAAACTTGCGGATAATACGAACGACAGGTATTTATGTTGTGATGAAATCTGTTCAAGCCGGCATCTGCGAGTTGTTTTGCCTGCTCCTCGTTCAGAATTCCAATGGACGCACAAGATGTCAGCCCGTCAATCTTGTTTATTTCTCTTATCATATCTAGTTCGATTTGGAAATCTCTGCCTTCATCCGGTGTTTTGCCGCTTGTTACAATCGCAAAACGTGAAACCTTATTTAACTTAGCCTCCTGCGCAACTTTTATAACATCCTCAACACTTACCAAAGGATATGATTCGATATCGGTTCTGTAGTGAGAGCTTTGCGCACAATATTTACAATTTTGAGAGCATTTACCGTTACGGGCATTTATGAGCGAACAAAATTCTACATTATTTGACATATAATGTGATGATAATTCCAATAACTCCTCAAGAGGTAAATTGTATAAATTTAATAATTCTTCTTTTGTGTATTTTTTAACAGTTGTACTATTCATTTTTTATCCTTTCAAAAAGGATGCTTTATAACTCTGAATCAAGTTCAGAAAGACAAAGCATCCTTTTCCGTTTTGATTTTAAATCTGGTAAATTAGTCAAAAACGTAGCTGATTATTGCAGCTTCTCTAGCTTTTTTAATTGCTTTCGCAATCATTCTTTGGTGTGCTGCGCAAGTACCTGTAATTCTGCGAGGAATAATTTTTCCTGCTTCAGTAAGGTATCTTTTCAGCTTTGCTGCGTCTTTGTAATCAATTGATTCAACTTTGTCTGCACAAAGACTGCAATTCTTACGTTTTTTCTTATCTTCTACTTTTGCCATTTTTTAATTTGCCTTTCTAGCCTTATTATAATACATACTTATTTTTTCTAAAACGGAACTTCTTCTTCGTCTATCAGCTTGTCTGTTTCAATATCACTATCTGAAGCAGCTTCCATCGTTCCGAAGGACAAAACGTCCCCTGCTTCACCTGAAGAAGAAACTGCAACGTCACTGCCCATCATTTCAATATTTGAGGCATCAATTTCAAAAACTCTCTTTTCTGTACCGTCATCCATTTTGCTGATACCGTTTTGCAATCTTCCTTCAACCAAAACTCTTTGATTTTTGGCAAGATTATCAACCAGGTCTTTTAATGCCTGTCTTTTTGAAATTACACGGATTAAAAGTTCCTCAGTCGTTCCGATATTAAGAACAAAAGATGAAACCTCAACATTATTGTGTGTAAAGCCCGATTTCGGAGCTTTAAAAACTGTACCTGTAACTACTGCTTTTGCTAATGACATTTTCAATTCCCTTTATAGTTATTAAACTGAAGCTTTTGCTGAAACTTCCATAAACATTGTTCTTAAGATGTTATCATTTAATCTTAACTGTCTTTTAAATTCTGCAATTTTGTCAGCCGGTAGGCTCAATACTGCAGTTGCAAAGAAACCGTCTCTGAAATTTTGGATTTCATATGCTAATTTTTTTCTTCCGCTTTTGTCTAAAGATATGACTTCACCACCAAAATCTTTGATAACAGAGCTGATTTTTTCAATATTCTTATCAACTTCTTCTGCATCAAGATTTGGTTTGAATATAGCCATTAATTCATAATTTTTCATTTAAAATTCTCCTTTTGCTATTTTGCTGTGTATATCCTAATAATATCATGAAAAAATTTTTTATTACAACATGTATTCCGCCGTAAACGAATATTTTGCAGGGCCGGTCATAAAAATATGTCTTTGTGAGATATCCTCAGATCCGCTCCAATCAATATATACAGAGCCTCCGGGGAGATTTACCTTAACTTTTGAATCTGTTAAGTTATTTAAAACTCCGGCCGTGACCGTTGCGCAGGCCCCTGTTCCGCAGGCTAAAGTTATTCCGCAGCCCCTTTCATAGACAGTCAATTCAACTTCATTTTTTGAAATTACCCTTACAAATTCGGTATTTGTTTTCTCGGGGAAATAAGAATGAACCTCCATATCCGGCCCGTATTTTTTTGCCATCTGCATTGTATCATTTTGGGTAAATATTACACAATGAGGATTTCCCATAGAAACAGGTGTGATGTCAAAAGTTTTGTCCTGAACTGTCACTTTCCTTTCGCCCCGGAAAGGAATTTTTTCATCCTGTAAAATCGGAATACCCATATCAACTTTTACAGTACCGTCTTCCTGAATTTCCGGAATAATAACTCCCGCAAGAGTCATTACGCTAAATTTTTTGGATTTGACAAGCCCTTTGTCATAAACATACTTTGCAAAACAACGAATACCGTTTCCACACATCTGGGCAGAAGATCCGTCTGAATTGTAAAAATACCAGGCAATATCCGTTTTGCCGTTCGGCTTTGTATCCGGAACAATCAGTCCGTCTGCCCCAACGCCAAAATTCCTGTCACAAAGGATTTTTGCAACTTCGGATATATCTTTTTTAAATTTTAAAAATTCATCATAATCAAGAATTACGAAATCATTTCCGCAGCCCTGCATTTTTGTAACTTTAACGGTCGTCATAATACACCTCACATTTGAGGAAAATTATAACATAAAAACAATATTCAATTATGCTTTCACATTCATCGGTTCGTATACTTTAGGGGCAATGTTGTCTTCTTTTTGAGCAGCAAGAGGCACATCCCAATACTGTGCAAGTTTTTTGCCGAGTTTAAGACCTATTGTAGAACAAGATATTGAACCTGTTACAAAGACTATCCCTTTAATTAACGGAATCCATTTTTTACCAACCGGCAGCTGATCAAGGTATTTGGCGAGGTTTTTCTTCATCCAGCCTTCTCCCAATATCATCCCCGTAAAGCATCCTGCTTCTGCGATTAAGGTATTGCGTCTATCCTCTTTTTTAGCCGAAAGAACTTTTATACCGCTTGATAAAGCGATTAATGAATTAACGTGCTCTGCTCCAAAATTAGCGATTTTCCCCAGTTTTGCAACTGTTTCATCTTTTGCAATATATTCTAATCCGCTTTTAAGTGCTTTTGAAAACGGATTTTGGTATTGTGACGCAGCTTTAACAACACTTGCAC
This sequence comes from bacterium, assembly GCA_017544545.1. Classification (GTDB taxonomy): domain Bacteria; phylum Cyanobacteriota; class Vampirovibrionia; order Gastranaerophilales; family Gastranaerophilaceae; genus Zag111. The sequence continues at coordinate 8,418 of JAFYDY010000014.1, read as the reverse complement.
CCTGAACAAGTGTAACAGGAGCTCTGCCGATATCACCTGATGCGGTTTTATCTGCACTTCTGACAGTAAATGCTACTGATGCTATGGGGCTGTACGCCATGACAATAACCTTTCACACAATACCTTACACCTATATAAAGTATTTTTATTCTGAGTAATTGCGTGAGATTACAATTTGTTTACAATTCTAAATATTATTTATGACATAACGGTCTTTACAATATGCTCCGGGGTAATTTTAAGACAATCTAATTTTTCGCAAGTTGTCTGCCGTCTTGCCCAAAGACAAGGTTTTAATTCACATTTATCGTTTGCCGTAATCGGTGTTACATAATCACATTCCGGAATTAAATTCTTAACATCAGTAGGTCCAAAAATCACATAAGTTCTCGTTTTCAGAGCAACTGCAATATGCAAAGGAGCAGAATCCGAGCATAAAAACTTCTCGGCAGAAGAAATAAGACCTGCCAAATCCTGCAAATTCTTCGTTTTCCCATACAGATTTTCAAAGTTTTGGGTTTTTACGGTTTTTAAAATTGTTTCAATACACTCATTATCATCCGGGCCGCCGACAAGCATAACCTTTTTACCCTCTGATACCAGTAAATCAATGACTTTTGCCCAAATTTCAGCACCAACGGTTTTTATACATCCTTTTTGAACGCTTAATTTACTGACTCCCGGGTGAATCAGAACAGTATTTGAAATCTTTTCCCGATGTTCGACATTTATTTCAGGTAATTGGGTATCTACGTCGGTTATATTTCTGATTAAGTCGTGATACATTGCACAGGCATACTGTTTTTTATTCAGCGGGACTGTGTGAGTAAGCAATATTTTGCTTAAAACTCCTGTATAATATCCACAGCGTACTTTTATTCCCATTAAGAACAACAGGATTGAAATAAGCTTGTTTCCGCCTGAAGATACGACCAAATCAAAATGCCCTTTTCTTGCTTTCACAAGAAGTCTGAACATCTCAGAATATTTGTTCCTGCCCTTTACATCAACCGGAATTATTTCGTCAATAACACTTGAAAGATCAGTTATACCTTTACTTCTGGGCTCCAGCGCAAGAGTTATTTTTGCCTTGGGAAATTGTTTTTTCAAAGATATCAACGTGGGAAGGAAAAATATTTCATCTCCGATTCCGCCGAAATTTATTGCAAGGATATTCCGAAAGTTCTGCATAATTACCTTAAACTCTCCGGAACAGCCATAGGAATAGGTGCTGATTTTGTTGTTGATTTAGGCGGAATTGGTGCAGACACAGGTGCTGCAGGCTCACTTGAGGCAGAAGACGGTGCCGGACTTTCCTTTCCTTCATTATTTGCCGGTTTTGATTGCGCTTGTTCTTTTTTATCATCATCAGGCTTTGCTGACGCTTCAGACTGGCTGCCTTCCGGAGTGATTTTTTTACCTTCATTGGACGGATTTTCATCATCTCCGATAATTTTTGCATTACCAAATCCCAAACTGTAACTGTTCAATTCAACTACAGGATAATCAAAATCATGATTTCCATAATCCCGTGTCGCAACAGTCATAACATCTTTCCATATTCTTGCGGGAATAGTACCACCGTATAAGCCGTTTATTTTTTTGTTATTATCATCACCGACCCATACACCCATAACTATGTCAGGAGTATAGCCGACAAAATATGCATCTTTATATTCATCTGTCGTACCTGTTTTTCCTGCAGCCGGCTTACCGATATTTGCCGCAGTACCCGTACCTGACAAGATAACCGTTTTCATCATAGCAGTCATTTCAGCGGCAGTTTTGAGGCTAAGCTGATGCGAAGATTTTGTCTTTCCTGCACGATACAAAACTCTGCCCCTGGAATCTTCGATTCTGTCTATTGAATACGGCTGAACGACATAACCACCGTTGGCAAAAGCTCCGTACGCCCTGACAAATTCAAACAATTTAACGCCATTTGAACCTAATGATATTGTATAGTCATATTCAAGCGGAGTTGTTAATCCCAAAACTTTTGCCAGCTGGATAACAGAGCGAATACCTACTTCCTGAAGTATTCTTGCGGCACAAACGTTTGATGATACCATCAAAGCCTTATAAACCGGTATTTTACCTCTGTAACTGTGGTTTGAGTTGTGCGGTGACCAATTACCGATGGTAATAGGACTGTCATCAACCAAATCATTCGGGGAAATACCTTTTTCCATAGCGGCAGCATATACTATCGGTTTAAAAGCAGACCCCGGAGGTCTTATCGCTTGTGTAACTCTGTCATACTGACTTTCCTCGTAGTTTTTGCCACCTGCATATGCAATAATTCTGCCATCAATCGGGCTATATGCAAAAACAGCTGCCTGATGAGATTTGTTGGTTAAACCCCAGGCCCCCATATTTTTCAATATGGATTCATTCGCTGTTTCCTGAGCTTTACTGTCAAGAGTTGTTATAACCTTATAGCCGCCATGAATTATATCTGTTTCTGAAAATCCGAGATTTTGCATCTCTTTCATAACATAATCACTAAAATATGGTGCTTTGTTTGTTGTATATATTTGCGGCAGAGTACTCAGATTTACCGGTGCATTGATAGCTTTTTCATACTCCTCTTTTGAAATATATTTCATTGTGAGCATTCTTTTCAAAACTTGATTACGTCTTTTGATTGCCAAATCTTTATTGTTAAAAGGGTTGTAAACTGAAGGAGCCTGCGGCAAACCTGCTATCAGCGCTGATTCAGGAAGGGACAATCTTGATAATGGTTTATTAAAGTACCTTTTGGATGCTGCCGCAACACCGTATGAACCTGCACCCAAATATACATTGTTCAGATACATTTCCAAAATTTTATCTTTTGAAATTGTCTTTTCAATCCTTGCAGCAACTTCTATTTCTTTAATTTTTCTTGTAAGAGTTCTTTCGTTAGTCAGGAACAAAATTCTCGCAAGCTGTTGCGTTAAGGTACTTGCACCCTGAACTGCCTGTCGTGCAATAACGTTTTGAATAGAAGAACGAACAATACCCATTATATCGTACCCGTTGTGACGATAGAAGTTTTTGTCCTCCGTTGCTATCAGGGCATTTTTCAAATCTTCCGGGACATCTTCAAGTTCAACTCTGTCATAAGAATACGCTGTAAATGTCTTGATGACCTCACCGTCTTTTGAATAAAATTTCGTAACTATATTTGGTTTAAAATCTTCAAGGTTCTCAATCGGAGGAAGAGATGATAAATAAAGATTAAATGCCGTAATTCCCGCCAAAAACAGCGCCGTTGTAATCAGCACAAAAAGTTTTAGATTTCTGAAAAATCTGTTATCCTTCTTTTTGGGTGGTAACGGTTCACGTCTGAAATCTCTTGCTGCTCTCTGACTTTTATATCTTTCGTATGAACTTGACATTACACAGTCTCCCTATGACTAAAGACCTTATTATTATAGCATGATTATGTACAATGCAAATCAGTTACAAAAGATTATAAAGAATTATTAATATCGTGTTTTCTAGCCGCGTTCGCAAATAGTTCTTGCAACATAAACGCCTGATGCTGATGCCTGCAGCAAGCCTCTTGTTACACCTGCGCCATCGCCTATTGCAAACAGATTCTTAACACCTTCGGTTTCAAGTTCGTTTGTTAGTTTTACTCTTGCCGAATAGAATTTAACCTCAATACCGTATAACAGGGTATAACGTGATGCCGTACCCGGAGCAATTTTATCCAACGCTTTCAGCATCTCAATAATACTTGTCATTTGTCTGTACGGAATAACCAAACTCAAATCTCCCGGAGTTGCACAGGTAAGCGTTGGTGTAATTACACTATTTTTAATTCTTTCCGGAGTAGATCTGCGGCCGTCCAGCAAATCTCCAAATCTTTGTACCAAAATTCCGCCGCCAACCATATTGGCAAGACGTGCAATGTGCTGACCGTATTGAATAGGTTCTTTAAACGGTTCGGTAAATTTTTCACTGACCAAAAGTGCAAAGTTTGTATTCGGCGTTTTGTAATTAGCATAACTATGACCATTAACCGTTGCAATCCCGCTGTAATTTTCCTGAACAACCTCACCGTTCGGGTTCATACAGAAGGTTCTGACCTCATCTCCAAATGTCGGAGAGTGATATATAAGTTTTGATTCGTATAATTTTGACGTAATAGGTTCAAATACAGGAGCCGGGAGCTCAACTCTGACACCGACATCAACGGCATTATTGACCATACCGATTTTGTGCTGCGCAAATTCCTGAGTCAGCCAGTCTGCACCTTCTCTGCCAGGAGCGATAATTATATACTGAGCCGATATTGTTTCGCCATTATCTAATTGGATACCCTTTACCTGCTCGTTTTCAACAATGAGTGATTTTGCGGAAACGTTGTTTATAATTGTAATTCTGTCATCAAGATAGTCCTGCATATTTTTCAAAACATCCAGACTTCTTTCGGTTCCAAGGTGTCTGACAGGAGAATATATCAGCTTCAATTCTGCCAAAACTGCCTGATGCGCAATTTCTTCAAAAACTTTTGTATCAGTACCAAAGACTTCTTCTGTTGCACCATATTTCAGATATAACTTGTCTGCATAACCAATTAAATCTTCAGCCTGTTTTCTTGACATATAATCAACGAGGTGGCCTCCAACATCCGGTGTCAGAGTCAATTTGCCGTCTGAGAATGCACCTGCACCACCCCAGCCGCATAACAAGCCGCAGCGTTTACAGTTTACACATTTTGGTGAGCCTTCTCTAATCGGGCATTTTCTTTTTTCTATTTTTGAACCTTTATCAACCAAAACGACTTTCCAGTCCGGTTTTAAGTTCATTATTTCCAAAGCCGCAAAAATTCCGGCAGGTCCTGCACCGATTATGGCTACATTGTACATTATTTTCCCTCGCTATTTTCTCAACCCTATAAGTATATTTTAAACAATTTTCATTTTAAAGGCTTTGTAAAGATATTTTATTGAGAAATTATATATAATCTTTTAAAATTTAAGCCATGGAAATTTTAATATTTTTTACTTATAATTAAAATTACAATATAAATTAAGGAACTACTGGATGAAAGAAAAGAATAAGTATGGGCAATATATGACACCCATCGACGTAGCAGACTTTATGGTCAATCTTATTAAAAAAGGTAAGGCCTCTAAATGTTTAGAACCATCTTCGGGGAGAGGCGTCTTTATTGATTCTTTGCAAAATCACAACTTTAAGGATATCCTAGGTATTGAATACGACAAAGTACTAATACAAGAATTCTCTAACGTAATAAATAAGAGTTTCATTACTTGCGAATTCAAAAATGAATATGACGTTATTATAGGAAACCCACCATATATAAGATGGAAAAACTTGGAACCTGAACTAAAAAAGGAATTGGGGTCTGATGAGTTGTGGAATAAGCTATGTAATTCGCTATGTGATTACTCGTCAATATTTATAATTAAAAGTATAGAAGCACTTAAAAATATGGGTGAGCTTATTTTTATCACTTCAGATTATTGGTTTTCAACTACACACGCAAAAAATATGAGAAATTACATACTAGAAAATGGATATATAGAATGTATTTACCATTTTAATGAAACACCCATCTTTGATGGAGTGAGAGCCTCTTTTGTGATTTTTAAATTTGTTAAAGATACATCTAAATCTCCTACTATAAATGTTACTAAATACTTTTCAAAGAAGAAATTAAATAGACAAATTTTAGACTCAATAAAAGATGGTTCAAATTGTAATGTTGTTTCATTTGAAATTCCTCAGTTCCATAAAGATGAAAACTGGATTCTCGCTCCCACGCTTACTATTCAGCAAATTAATAAATATGAAAAATCATGCAACAATCAGACCATCGGTCATATTTGTGATATTGGCAACTGAATGGTAAGTGGTTTGGATAAAGCATTTCAACTTTCCACCAATAGTGATTTAAATGAAAACGAAATTAATAATACATTAAATGTAATAAAAGCCAAGTATTTAGAGAACTATAATTATACTTCTTCTGTCAAATACATTTTTATAAAAAAAGAAATTGACGAACTTACATTAATGAGTAAATTTGAACATTTTTATGAACATCTTTTAAATTTCAAAGGAAAACTTTTAAATAGATATGATTACGGTCGAAATTTAAAATACTGGGACTGGGCTTTCCTTCGAAATTTCAATTTATTCTCAAGTAAAAAAGAGAGAATCTTCGTTCCATGTAAAGAAAGAATAACCAATAAAGATAGATTTCGTTTTTCAATAGTACCAGCATCTTTTTATCCCACTCAAGATGTTACTGCACTATTTTTAAAAGAAGATGTACAAGAAAGTATAGAATATGTTACAGCACTATTAAACAGCAAATATGTATTTCAATGGCTAAGTAATAAAGGTATAAGAAAAGGAGATATTATCGAATTTTCTGAAAAACCTATCTCCTCTATACCTTATAGAAAAATAAACTTTTCAGATGATACAGAGAAAGAAATACATGATAAAATAGTAGAATCAGTGAAGCAGTACAGAAGAAATAAAGATAATAAAATAATCAAAATTATAGATTCATATATTGCTGAATTAATTTAGGAATTATTTGTGAAATGTTTGTAAACTACGATAAACTAAGACGAGACTTAATAGGAATAGCAATAGAGGGACCCTCAAGTGGCACTTTATCAGGACACGCTATAGGAGAACCATTTGATAAATTAGTAAGCAAATGTATTAAAGAGCAATTCCCAAAAAATACTTTTAGACAGTTTGAATACTTAAACTTTTTGTTTTCTAAAAATAAAGATGCCATAACAACAGAAGCTCGTTACAAATTATTCAATTCACCCACAATTATGTTTCTTTTATCGAGGGGTAAAAGTGCCACAGAACAATGGAGTCCCGAAAATTTATTTCAAGAAAAACAAAATGACACCGCAGATATTCTTGTTACGAAGGATGATAGATTTGAACTTATAGATGTGAAAACTAGGAACCTATCAAAGAATGCCCAACCTCCTAATATAATTTCAGCCTATAAGTTGGCACAAACATGTGCAAAAATGATAGACAATCAAGACTTTGAATTATTTGATATTGTTTACTTTCAAATAGACTGGGAGCAAGAAAATAATTTCTTAATTTGTAAAGACACATCTATGGCAAGCTTGTTTTTAAGTAATCCGTCAGAGCTGTATATAAATTGGGCGGCAGCTATGCAAATACAATTTCACGTTAATGAACTAAATCAAGACTACAAAGGGAACAAGGAGGAGTGGTCTCGACACTATTTAAAACATTTCACCGACGAAGCTCGCAATCGCTCCAACATGATGATTAATAAATTTGTTAAACCCTTTGAAAAATATATATATTAGTTAAGTTCTACTATACCTTTACGATGTAACCTAAATCTTGGTTTAAGCCCCCGATTTGTATATCTACCTATTTCTTTCATTATATCAACCCTTAAGGTGCTCTCAGGAGTTTTACCCCTCGTCTTTATCATTTTTCTATTGAGAGCTTCAGCAATTATATCTTTACACGACATCGGTTTTTTTGCTTCTGATAAAATAATAAAAGCTGCTTCTGTTTTACTTAGCATTAAATCTTACCCCTATATTAAAATCTTTGATATGGGCATTATACACTTCAATTTGCTTTAAGTCAACTAAATTATAAACACTTTAATCCACATGAAATAGTTATTAACAATATTTACCCTAAAACTTTTTAAGATGTGCATATGATGCATCCATGGCTTTTTTACCCATTTTGCCAAAATCTATCGTGTACATAACACTTTCACCGATATGCTTAACCTCAATAATATGGCCTATTCCCAACTTTTCGTGAAAGACTCTTTGACCGACATCAAAAATTTCATCAATAAACTTTCCGTTCGTAAGAGTTTGTTCACGTTCAATTTCTTGCTGACGCTGAGCTTCCTGCAGCTTACGTTTTTCCTCTGCCATACGTTTTATCGGATTGTCCTTCATAAAAGCTTCTATCCATTCCTGTTCACGCTTTTTATTAGCAGCAGATTTCACCAAAATCGTTCTTTGAGGAGTTCTGTTACTTTTTGTTCCGTAAGATGATTTATTTGTAGAGGATGCCAGACCTTTATTTTTCGGGGCAACGAAATTCGCCCCAAAACCTGTCGTAGGTTTTACATAGCCGTCGGAATCAGATGTGGCATAATTTTCTTTTGCCTTTGTAACGGCACTTCTGAAGGTTGAGCGGCCGGCTGAAGAATATCCGTTTGATTCGTGTGATTCCATCAAATTTGCAGGAATTTCATCTATAAACTGAGACGGATTGTAATACCTGTATTCACCCCAAGTCTGACGACGTTTTGCACTTGTCAGATATAATTTTTCCTGTGCCCTTGTAATCCCGACATACATCAGCCTGCGCTCTTCTTCCAGCTCTGATTTTATTTCCTTTGACTTT
>JAFYDY010000104.1 GCA_017544545.1 bacterium | reverse complement strand
TTCGGTTTTATTATCAGCTTTTAATGCGTCCAGCATATCCTCATATGACAATTTTGTACCGATTTCTGCGATATTACCGTCTTTATCCTTTTTGGTTGCAGAGAAAGTGCCGTCATCTTCCGCAACTATATTGTATCCCGGATACAAAGTTTTTAAATTCGCTAATTTTTGAGCTGTAGTTTGTGGTTGAGTTTGACCTGCACCTGTTATCGTTTGCGGCATAGTTCCGGTAAGACCGCCCATTGCAGGATATGGCATGCCGGTACCAAAGCAGCCACCTGGAGTAATGCCGCCCATACCTAAGCCACCCATACCTCCGCCAAATAAGCCTCCGCCGAACAAACCGCCGAATAAGCCACGCAATCCGCTCATAATCATGCTGCCCATCATAAAGCCGCTGCTCAGGCCCATTAATCCGCCCCAAAATCCGCCCGGAGTAGTTTGTACCGTGATATTTTGCACCATCGGCCGACCGCCAAATATAGTACCCGTCGAAGATCTGGGGGTCATCAACGACCTGCCGGGCACAAACATATTTTGTGCGAATCGCAAGTTAAATGCTTTTCCTGCGCCATACATGTTAACCATAGCTCTGTCCTCTTATTTTGTAAGTTATATATATAAAGTATATATTTTTTGCATAATTGCACATAATACTGGGGCTTGTTACATTTCTTTACAATAAAAAAACTCCCTCTACTTGAGGGAGTAAAAATTTTTTAATTTTTAAAATAAAAAGGCTTTTGCAGCAACAGATAACGCATCCGTCAAAAAGCTGCCGTTATTTGAGTTCGCATTATATGCATTCATCGCATAGCTGTTTCCTGAGCCTGAATTACTTTGGGCCTGTCCCAGCAAAGATAACATTCGATTATTCATATTTGTATCCAAGCCGCTAAGCAATGAAATATAATTCAATCTGTTTGCGAGTTCGTTTTTATATAACTCATCCTGCTTAGCAAGTAAAGAATTACTTAATGAAGCAACAGCCTGAGCCTTATTATCGGTTATATTAGCCAATTTATTCAAAAAGACGGAATTATCCAAATTCCCAAACCTTCCTGAAATATCATTTTTGAGAGATGTTTCCATTGGGGTATAAATAGAATTGATTTCTTTTATTCCATTGTCTTTATATGCATTTAACTGCTGCTGCCACAGTTTTTTATCTGCTTCAAAATTGTTCAGATTTTTAAGAGAAGATTTCAGATTTTTTTGTATTGTATTGTAGATCTTCTTTTCTGTTTTTGACATTTTGTACGAACTGTTTATTGAGCCGTTCTTTTTTGAAATGCTCGCAACTTTTCTGCCGTTCACCTTGACAGAACCACCTGAATAGGCGGGATATTTTGATTTTTTACCCATTACAAATTTTCCTTTCTGCAAGGAAAACATCTGAAAATCAACACTAAAAGCTCAACAAAAACAGTATATCACTATTTTTAGGGTTTGTAAACCATAAACTTGTTGATGGTTATTTTTAGAATATAATGTAATTATGACAGATAAGATTAAAATTGTTGGGGCAAAAGAACATAATTTAAAAAATCTCTCTCTTGAGCTACCAAAAAATGAATTAATAGTTTTTACGGGAGTATCGGGTTCGGGAAAAAGCTCGCTGGCTTTTGATACAATCTTTGCCGAAGGTCAAAGAAGATACGTCGAGAGCTTATCAACGTATGCTCGGCAATTCTTGGGGCAGCTTGATAAACCGAATGTGGAATATATAGACGGACTATCTCCCGCTATATCCATAGATCAGAAATCAAAAAGTAACAACCCCCGTTCAACTGTCGGAACAATTACCGAAATATATGATTACTTAAGACTTTTATATGCACGAGTCGGAACACCGTATTGTCCTATTTGCGGCAAAAAGATAAAACCCCAAACACTTGATGAAATCGTAAACAAAATTATGACTCTCAAAGAAGGTACCAAAATTCAGATTTTAGCACCTGTCATAAAAGGGAAAAAGGGCGAATTCACTTCCTTATTCAAAGAGCTTAATCAGGAAGGTTTTGTCAGAGTAAAGGTTGATAACGTGGTGTACAGTCTTGATGAAGATGAAATAGAGCTTGAAAAGACAAAGAAGCACGACATAAGCGTTATTGTTGATCGAATAGTGATTAAAGACAGCGCAACCTCAAGGATAGCCGACAGCGTTCAAATTGCACTGAAAAAGGCCGATGGGGTAATAATTGTTGATGTCGTCGGAGATAAAGAAATTGTTTTCAGCGAGAAGCTGGCTTGCCCCGATTGTAACATTAGTTTTGAAGAACTAACCCCGAGAATTTTTTCTTTCAACGCCCCCTACGGCGCATGTGAAAGGTGCGCAGGACTTGGAGCAGACTTTGTGGTAGATCCGGATTTGGTCGTTCCGGATAAATCATTATCTATAAATCAGGGAGCAATATATGCCTGGGCAACAAGAACTGCCACAGGATACTACAATGACCTTTTGTTGTCTGTATGCACGGCATTAAATATTGATATGGATAAACCCTTTGGGGAACTAAAAGATGACGAAAAACAGGCGATATTATACGGGACAAAAGAACCTATAAGCATAAAAGTAAAAGATTTCGGAACAAGCCACTACCATACAAGGCTGATGCCGTTTGTAGGAGTTATTCCGTACCTTGAAAAAAGATATTTTGAGGCAACCGGGGAATACTGGAGAGAAGAAATTGAAAAATTTATGGTAGCCAAACCATGTCCGGAATGCCACGGGGCAAGACTTAAACCGTTCCCGCTTGCCGTAAAAGTCCGGGATAAAAACATTTACGAATTTACACTTATGTCTATAGATGAAGAATTACAATTTATCACTGATTTATACCTTGAATTAAGCAGTTATCAGCTGGAGATTGCAAAACAAATTCTTGACGAAATAAGGGCAAGATTAAAATTCCTGTGCGACGTTGGACTCCACTACCTTAACCTATCCAGAATGGCAGGAACACTGTCCGGCGGAGAATCGCAGAGAATCAGACTTGCATCTCAGATAGGCAGCGGATTAAGCGGAGTTTTGTATGTCCTTGATGAGCCTTCAATTGGATTGCACCAAAGAGACAATAACATGCTCATTAAAACATTGTTTAAGCTGAGAAACCTCGGCAATACTCTTATTGTTGTTGAACACGATGAAGATACCATAAGAAATGCCGATTACATTGTTGATATAGGTCCAAAAGCCGGAGAAAGCGGCGGAAAAATTATCGCAAAAGGCTCTGTTGAAGATATTATTGCCGCAAGGAATTCAATAACAGGCAAATACCTCAGCGGAGAAAAGGAAATTCCTATACCAAAGAGCGTAAGAGAGGGAAACGGTCAATACCTTCAGGTTCGCAACGCACATTTAAACAATTTAAAAAATATTGATGTTGATATTCCGTTAGGAAAAATTGTTGTATTAACAGGGGTTTCGGGTTCCGGAAAATCAACACTGATGCAGGATTTGATATATGAATATGCTGTCCATAAACTCAGACGCAACAAACCCAAACCGCAGGGGATAGACGAAATTTTAGGATTTGAAAATATTGATAAAATTATTGATATTGACCAGTCACCTATCGGAAGAACCCCGAGATCAAATCCGGCCACATACACAGATGTTTTCACTCCGATAAGAGAACTCTTTGCAAAAACAAATGAATCCAAACTCAGAGGCTATAAAGCCGGAAGATTCAGCTTTAACGTCAAAGGAGGAAGGTGTGAAGCTTGCAAAGGTGACGGCTTAGTAAAAATTGAAATGAACTTCTTATCTGACGTATACGTAAAATGCGATATTTGTAAAGGTAAACGTTACAACAGAGAGACTCTGGAAGTTAAATACAAAGGTAAAACTATTTCTGATGTTCTGGATATGAGCGTAAAAGAAGCTTTAGAATTCTTTGACAGCATCCCTGCGATAAAAAACAAACTTCAGACGCTTAATGATGTCGGGCTGGACTATATGAAACTGGGACAAAGCGCAACAACACTATCCGGCGGAGAAGCTCAGAGAATAAAACTTGCATCCGAACTTAACAAACGTTCAACAGGAAAGACCCTATACCTACTTGATGAACCTTCTGTGGGCTTACACTGGGCTGATTTGGACAAACTTGCCAAAATCATTCAGGCGCTTGCAGATCAGGGCAATACAATTTTAATGATTGAACACAATTTGGATCTGATAAAAATAGCTGATCACATAATAGACTTGGGGCCGGAAGGCGGTGTTGAAGGCGGCCAGGTCATAGCCCAGGGGACACCTGCAGAAGTTGCCAAATGTAAACATTCTTATACCGGAAAATTCCTTGCTAAATTATTCTCAAAAATCTGATTTTAAAAGGTATTTGATATTTATTAAAAAATTTGGTATTATATTTTTGTAACAAGGTATGAAATATGAAGCAAAAATATTTATTTTTGGGTTTAATAGCAATATCTTGGATATTCACACCCGTGAATGCACAAAAAATTGCGGTTTCTGCAATCGATGAAATATCAACAATGAAGCCTGCACACAAAGTTTCAGTCAAATTACTGGAGCCGTTAGTTATAAAAAATGAACAAATATTAAGTTCAGACGTTATACTGACAGGAGAATTAACAAATATTAAACAACCCAGAAGATTGAAACGCGATGCTCAATTTACTTTTGTACCGACAGAGTACACACAACAAGAAAATGAGCATAAAATATCGAACATTAAAGCAAAATATACGAAAAAGCTTAGCAAAAAAGAAATTTCAAAAAAAGCTGCACTTGGTGTCGGTAACTATTTTGTAAAAGGTCTAAGTTCCGGAGTTGCACTCGTAGAAGGAGCAATCAAGAATGAAGAAGGCAACAGAATAAAATCTTCAGCAAAATCAGTTTACGAAGCATCACCTCTCGCATACCTAAAAAAAGGGAGCGAGCTTGACATTAAGCCCAACGAATGCTTTTATTTAAATTTCACAAAAGTAAAAAATGGTAATAGATAATAATTATTCAGATAATAGTAAAGGAGCAAGACAAAGATGAAAAAATTATTTATGTTATTTACAGCATTAGTTTTCTCTGCATCAATGCTTTTAGGTGCAGAAGCAAGAACTGTACAAGTTACAGCGCTGGAAGATTTCAACACAGCTAATCCGCCGGCTGAACTTCACGTTCAAATCAATGCTAACACACGTTTGGACTATGACTTAATGTTATTCCAAGGTTTCCAAGTTACAGGTAAAGTTGTTACTCAGGGCAACGGTTTTGTATTCGTTCCTGTTAGCTACGTTAACTATCAGGAAGAAGAATTACCTATCCAAAAACAATATGCCGGAACTTTCAAAGGTAAAGGTGGTTACATCAGACAAAATCAACCATTCTACCTCGTTTTCCCGAGCAACACAAATCCTGATTCATTCCAATATTATGTACCAAGTTCAAGCGATATCTATCCTGAACAATAATGGATGAGAAAAAGATATAAAAAAGTCGTTCACTTTCGTGAACGGCTTTTTTATTGTTTACTTTGTTTATCCTAATTACTTGATGTTTGAGAAGGTCCAGGCATCAAACGTAGGAGCTTCTTTTATCTTCATCTCCTGCCTTTCTTCGCCTGAGCATTCGTCATCGTGCGCAATCGGTTTATACAATCTGTTATAATACTCAATTACCATTCTGTCCGAATTGAAGTAAGCTTCTGATGTTCTGATTGCCTGTCTCATCAGTCTTGCCCATTCCATCTTATTTTCATAATATGTAGGAATAATCTGGTCTTCTATGATGCTCATAAGGCATTTATGATCTTTCCAGTGTCTTTCTTCCCAGGACATTTCATCGTCAATTTCAGGGTATTCTATTGCATAACCGTTTATACCGCTGAAGGTACCTTCAACTGTCCAACCGTCAAATATAGACAAGTGAATTGTTCCGTTCATATTTGCTGACATGCCGGATGTACCTGAAGCTTCAAAAGGTCTTAACGGAGTGTTAAGCCATATATCAGAGCCTCGTTTCAGCATACCTGATAATTGCAGTTCATAACCCGGTAATACGACAACGTTTTTCAGTGAGTGAGAACGTTTCAGTAATTTGTTAAACATTTCTTTACCCATTACGTCATCCGGATGGAATTTACCTGCAAAAATAATTTGCAATTTATCTTCGTTAAGCAGTTTTTCGATTCTGTCTTTATCCATCAAAATCAGCCAAGCACGTTTGTAATCAGCAAATCTTCTTGCCCAGGTAATTGTCAAAACATCAGGATCAAATCTTTTACCTGCGACATTCGCAATATACTTAAACAATTCAGATTTCATTTCACGCTTAACTTCAAGCAATTTTTGCGGATTATTTTCTGCCGCTTTAATTCTCTTATCCTGCCAATACGGAAGGTTTACAGCGTTTGTAATAGCTCTGATAGGACATCTGCCCTCAACCCATTCCCACATCTTGTTTGCAACAAGACCGTGAAGTTGAGATACGGCATTTGCGATTCTTGACATTTTTAACGCTGCAACAGTTAATGAGAAGTTTTCTCCACCGAGGCTTACTGCTGTTTCACGGGAAGCACCCGCAAAGAAACCGCCTTCCAACAATGTATCAACCCAGTGAACTTCGTTACCTGCAGCAACAGGGGTGTGAGTTGTGAATACTGTACGTTTCTTAACTTCATTCAAATCCCCGTTATATTGTCTTAAAAGTTCAAATGCTGCCGGCAAAGCATGACCTTCATTCATATGGATAACATCAAAATCATATCCGATTTGCTGAAGAATTCTTACACCTGCAACACCAAGAACTGTTTCTTGTGCAATTCTTATTTTTTCGTTGCCGTCATACAATCTGTGAGAAATACTTTTTGCCCAATCGCTGTTGCCTTCAATATCAGTTGTTAATAAATAAACAGGACAAGTACCGAATAATTCCGGTTCAACCCTTAAAGCCTTAACTTTAACCTTTTCCCCAAAGATATCAACTTCAGTCTGTTCTCCTGTATCTTTAAGGAAATCATAATATTTTCTGATATATGCAACTTCGACGTTACCTGTGTGATCAATACGCTGATCATAATAACCGTATGACCAAAGCATTGTTACACCTACCATAGGCATTTGCAAATAGCCTGCAGAAAGCATATGAGAACCAGCCAAGAATCCTAAACCTCCTGAGTACGTACTCAGAGATTGATCCATAGCTATCTCCATTGAAAAATATGCTACATTAGGTAATGCCATAATTAACCTCTCTTTTTTTATAACTTCTATACACCAAATTTTTCATGTACGCCGTAAGACGCTTTAATATTATACCACATAAATATAAAAAAGTGTAGTTTATAGCAAAATTTTTAATTATTTATCTTCTCTAAAAATCTTCTCAGTGCAATCTTTACATGAGAATAGTTTAACCCGCCCTGCAGATAGGCTACATAAGGTTCTCTCATAGGTCCGTCTGCAGAAAGTTCTATGGTTGAGCCTTCAACAAATGTACCCCCTGCCATAATAACTTTATCTTCATAACCCGGAATATTCTCAGGAATTGGGGTTACATAGCCATTAACAGGAGATAAGGACTGAATAGTCCGGCAAAATTCCTCCAAAAGCTCAGGTTTACCGAAGGTAATATTTTGTATTATATCTGTTCTTTTTTCATTAAATTTTGGGGTGGAATTATATCCTATTTCATCAAAAATCTTGGCTGCCAAAACAACACCCTTTACGGCATCAGCAACGACCGACGGGGCCATAAACAAACCCTGGAATATCAATCTGTGCTGATTAAACATTGCTCCGCCTTCTGAGCCTATTCCCGGAGCTGTCAAACGAATTGCCGAACGTTCAACGTAAAGCTCTTTTCCCGCAATATAGCCACCGGCTTCAACAATACCGCCCCCTGCATTTTTTATCAAAGAGCCTGCCATTATATCTGCACCAACTTCTGTCGGCTCATATTTATCCGTAAATTCGCCATAGCAATTATCCACAAAGCAAATGCAATCCGGATTTTTAGATTTTACAATTTTGCATATCTTTTCAATAGTTTCTATTGTCAAAGATTTTCTTGTTGAATACCCCTTTGATCGTTGTATCAAAACCATTGTTGTCTTGTCATCAACAGCTTTTTCTATTCCTTCAAAATCAATATCAGTATCATTTATAAGAGGAACTTCCTCGTACAAAACCCCGTTGCCTATTAAGGATGCTCTGCGTGTTTCATCGTCCCCCATTGTACCTATAACTTCCTGCATAGTATCATA
>JAFYDY010000103.1 GCA_017544545.1 bacterium | reverse complement strand
TGCCGATATTATAAAAAATCTTTCCGGCAGTTGTTTCAAGAACGCTTTCTGTTTTTATTTTTATACCAAAACTTGGTGAATATATAGGGTTTATTTTTTCCATGAGTTTGTATCCTTAATTATATAAAATAGCTGATAAAAATTTTTGCCAGTAATTCTTTTTATTTTAAAAAAGATGTGGTATTATCTTTTTATGATAACACGAGATATAGAAGTCTTATTATCCGGAGACGAGAAAGCTTTAGAGGTAAACGAAATACCTCAGTCTTTACTGGCTGAAATGGATAATGTAATTTTGTCTCACTCAGATCAGATCTCTGACGAAGCTTTCGGAATATACAGCAAATTCCTCCCAATGAAACAAGATGCTCCTGAGGGAATGAAAAACGAACTGTTCCTGGCGATGAAAAATTACATAAAGGAGCAAATATCAATTTCCAGATACGCCGATGCTCTGTTTTTAGCAAGATTTTTGGTTGTAAAGGCAAAGCTGACATCTTCTGTATATAGTGATATAGCAGAAACACTCGCTGCTTTTGGAGAAGAAAAAGCGGCACGAAACTTCATAATGTTGTATCAGAAAAAAGAACCAAATGAGCCGCTGAGGTTTTTAACTTTGGGTAATTTTTACAATTTGTACCTGAATGACTACAAAAAGGCAATAAAGTATTATGAGCAATATTTAAAAATTGATGAGACAAAATCTGTTGTTTATACGATACTCGGAAGTTTATATGCAAAAGTATACGGTGAATACAGTTTAAAAGACCAGATACACTATTATGAAAAAGCGTATAAATTAAAACCAAACGACAGACTTATTTTACACACTCTTGCCTTTGGCTATGAGAAATTAAACGATACGGCAAGTGCCGACAAATTCTATCGAGAACTTTTGAAAAACAACCCGACAGAGACAGATTATTATAACTACGGCGGTTTTTTGATTAAATGCGGTGATTTTGAGCGAGGGTACAAATATTTAACTCACAGGTTTAATATAGATGATATCAATTTAAAATATCCTCTTGATGATATTGAAAACAAGTGGAATTTTGAAGATGATATTTCTCAAAAAACGCTTCTTGTTATGTATGAACAAGGTTATGGCGACACCTTTATGTATTGCCGTTTTGTTCCGATGTTGAAAAAGTTTGCAAAACGTGTAGTCTTTGTTGTTCAGGAAAGTTTATGTGATTTGTTAAAAGCTTCTCCGATTGTATCTGACGGAATTGAAATATATCCTGACAATGTTGATTTGAAAGAACTTGACTATGATGTTCATATGGCGCTCATAGATGCTCCGTATGTTTTGGGTATAGGCTCCGATGATATTCCTTATGCTAAAGGATATCTGGAAGTTAATCCAAAACTTGTCGAAGAATACGGTAGTAAAAACATTAAAAAATCGGAAAATTTTAAGGTCGGTATTGCGTATCAGGGAAGTAAGACTGCAAATTACTCCGGCAGAGATATAGAGCTGTTAAAGCTGCAAAATATATTAAAGATTGACGGAGTTGATTTTTACTCTTTCACAATATCAGAGGAAGAAAGTGAAAGCTTTATTTCACTTGGAAAAACCTTCGGTAATTTTACGGACACTGCATGTGCTCTGAAAAATATGGATTTGGTTGTTTCGACAGATAATGTTATTTTGAATTTGGCGGGAGCTATGGGTATAAAAACCTTCGGGTTGTTTAATAAATACCCGAATTTCAGATGGTTCAGGCTGACAGGTGAAGATGTCGGCTGGTATAAATCAGTAAAGCCCTATCAAACAGAAGACAATGACTATTGGACGGATATTATATTAAAAGTAAAAAATGAATTGTCCAAAATGTAAAACTATGGCATAGATGGTTTTGTATTAAATTTTATACATTTTTTTCTCAACGCCCACAATTCTTTCATCTCCTGATTTTGAGATAATTCTTTCATCCGTTTTGTTTGTTCATCAGTCGGAGAAAATTCTGTCAGTACTTCATTATTAAAAGTGCTGAGAATTTTTACTTTTTTTGCGATATTTATGTATTCATCCAATTGATGATCTTTTGAATCAATATATCTGTCATTTTTAATCAGTGCATAATTCAGGGCGTGTTCAAAAAATACTCCCTTGGCAGAATTTGACATTTTATTCCAACCCTGAGGATTCAGATAAAATCTGTATTCATCCTCCGTGACTTCTATCTTTTCAAAATTGGCTTCTGAAGCCTGCAATTGATATTGTTTCAATTGGTCAATCATTTTTGTTTTAAATTGAGGATGTTTTTGTATATATTTATGAAGGCTGGTTCCTGAAGCAAAGATAATTCCTATTGCGCATAAGATACTCACGATTGGAGCTACAAACAAAAACAGGATTGACTGATTTGCTTGTGAGCTGTGAAATTTTTCAACCGATTCATACTTTTCTTTGTTTTTGGAATATGCCCACTCATTACCTTTAAGTCCGCACAGTATCATAAATAAAAACCATCCGCCTGTAGTCAGCAAAAGAGGAAGCATAAGTAACGTGATATAACATTTGTTCCACAAGCCCCAAATCCATGTGCCGAAAAATGCACCCCAGTTGAATTTGACAATTTCGTTTTTGGGCTTGTCTCCGGTAATAGAGCCTTTCATAAAGATTAAGCAAAGGTCTAAAATTATGTCAAAAAAGCCTACGCCGTATTTCATTCCGGCAGGAGTTAGTGCGATTATACCTGTTGCAAAATAGGCAGTAGCCATAAGAAATATTTTCCCGTCGTTTTCTTCGCCGATTATATCTCTTATTCTGCGAACAACAGCCGGAAACAGTATAAGCCCTGTAATTGCACCTGCAACTATTACCATAACCGATGCCCACATAGGCAAAGAACTGCTGCTCAGCGTTTTTATCAGTATCGGATTACGTAAAACGTGATAATACAAAGGTGTATAGTATAAAACGCAGCATATTATCCCTACAATAATGTAGAGGGCGAAAAAGTCCCTCCGTCCGATTACTCCTTTAAATGAAAAAAGCTTTTTGTTCTCTTCAAAATATGACATAATTTTCCCCAATCTTATTCTTGGTTATTTTCTTCGGTTTCATCTTCAACTGAATCCAGAAATATTTCAGAAATAGAATTATCACTGATTTTTTTGCCGGATTTATTTTCTTTTGCGCGTATTCCGTATTCTCTCAACTTTTCGGCTTCCTTGAAAATACTTCCCTTATTTCTTGTTTTGAATCGGTTAATTTCTTTCTGTATTGTCAGTGACGCACCGTCAATGGTTTTTTGTATCCCTTCAAGCACTTTTGAGTGCGATGCAATGTTGTTATAGAGATTTTCTGCAACCGTAATTATGTTTTGAACATTGTCATACTGTGTCTGGGAAGCCCACAACCTGTTGATTAACTTCAGGGTGACAATTAGAGAAGATGTCCCTATTATTACGATGTTTCTTGAGTGTGCAAGTTCAACAACTTTTGTGAAATCAGGATCTGTATAAATCATGTTTATACAGTTTTCTATCGGGATAAACATTAAAATAAATCCCGGCTGATTCAGTGTTTCAATTTCCTCGTAATTTTTACCTGCAAGGTTGGTAATACAGGTATTTAAATCGCCGATAAACGCTTTTTTATATTCTGGACTTTCGGTCTGCTGATAGTCAATAAAGTTTTTCAGAATTGCTTTTGAATCAATAACAATACTTTTATCATCAGGCAGTTTAACTACAATATCCGGTTTGGCATTATCATGAGAATATTGTTTTATGTAATGAACATTTTCTTTTAAGTTGGCAAAAGTTAGCACCTGTTCAAGCCAGTTTTCTCCGAATTCACCCTTTGAAGTTTGGCTCATTGTAAGGGCTTTTGCATATTTTTCCGCAGTGGAAATTGCGTTTTTGATGTCATTTGTTTCTTGAAGATGAGATTTCTGGTAATCATCTATGCTCTGTTTGAAATCAGCTAATAACTTGTTTATTGGGGTAATTTCTTCAGCCTTAAAAAGCTCAATTTTGGATTTTAAATCGGCTGAATGCTGGTTAAGAAGCCCTTCCTGCTGTTCTTTTATTGAATCTTTTGCAATCTGGGCAAATGCAAGTTTAACTTCATTGATTATATTTTGGTTTAATTGTGCCTGATTTTCCAGTGCAGAATTTTCTATTGTTAATTTATCAAGTTGTTTTTTATAGTGATTTGATGTAACAACCCACACAATCAGTCCTGTCAATAATATTGATAGTATGAGAACAGCAATATTTAAAACCATAATTCCCCCTAATCCTTTGTATAAAATATTATCACAAAATAAAACATACTTGCAAGGAAGTGGTTTTTTAATTAAAATAATGCTTAGCAAGAGAGGGGATTAAAATGGCAGTTGAACGTCAAAGGGTAAAAGAACAGGATAAAATGGCCAGACGGCATAATTTTGAAGCCGTAGAAAGTAACTTAACACCGGAGCAGGTAAAACTTGAAGCTTCAAGGTGTTTGCACTGTAAAAATCCCCGTTGTGTTCAGGGTTGTCCGGTAAATATTCAGATACCGGAATTTATTGAAGCGTTAAAGCACGACAATCTTGACGAGGCAGGAAGAATTATTCGCCAGACAAGCATGCTGCCATCGGTTTGCGGCCGGGTGTGTCCTCAGGAAAGACAATGTGAGGGCAATTGTGTTTTGGGAATAAAAGGTGATCCTGTTGCAATTGGTGCTTTGGAGCGTTATGTCGGTGACAATACTTCGGCAGAGAAAACCGAAATCAAACCTTCCGGCAAAAAAATTGCCGTCGTGGGTTCAGGGTGTGCCGGAATTACGGCTGCTGCCGATTTTAGAAAAGCCGGTCATGAAGTTGTGGTATTTGAAGCATTGCACAAATTAGGCGGCGTTTTGCGTTACGGCATTCCTCCTTTCAGACTTCCGAGAAAAATTTTAGACAGAGAAATTACCAATTTAAAAGAAATGGGTGTAGAGTTCAAAACGAATGTAATTGTCGGAAAATCAATCACCCTGAAACAGCTTAAAGAAGATGGTTTTGATGCGATATTTATCTGCTCGGGTGCAGGTTTACCGAAGATGATGCACATAAAAGGCGAAAATCTCAACGGTGTATATTCCGCTAATGAGTTTTTAACCCGTGTAAACCTTATGGGAGCTGACGGGCATAGCAGCGTTACACCGTTAAAGGTGGGCAAAAAAGCTGCCGTAATCGGCGGCGGCAACGTAGCCATGGATGCCGCTCGTACTGCCGTTCGTGTGGGTTTTGAAGAGGTATCAATTTTATACCGCAGAACAGAAAAAGAACTTCCTGCAAGACTTGAGGAAATTCGTCACGCAAAAGAAGAAGGGGTTGTCTTCAAATTTTTGCATGCGCCCGTTGAAATCCTTGAAAAAAACGGATATGTTGATGGTATGAAGTTTGAAATAATGGAATTGGGCGAGCCTGACGCATCAGGCAGAAGACGACCGGTAGGAACGGGTGAATACACAACGGTTGATGTTGATACCGTAATTGTTGCGCTGGGTACAGGCCCTAACCCGATTATTCAAAAATCGGCACAGGCTGAAGGTATAGAGATTATAACCGATTCAAAAGGTTATATTCAGGTTGATGGTGAAACAAGAGCAACAAATATTCCAACTGTCTATGCTGGGGGTGATGTTGCACCTGTCGGTGAATCTAATGCGATAAATGCTATGGGTGCCGGTAAAAAAGCTGCAAAAGCAATTAATGAGTTGTTGAAATGATAAAAAGATTTTTTGTATTAGTATTTTCATTCATTATCACGTTAGGTCAGGTTTATGCCTATGAACTTGATATGTCTGTGGATGAGGAAATTCAGAAAAAATACAATTCTTCAAAGCTTAATTATGAGGTTTTGCCAAACCTCCCCAAAGTTGATAACTCTGCTAAAAACACAACTACCCAAACATCAATCCCAAAAACTCAGCCGACATACAATACATCAGTTCCGAATATCACACCTGTAAATAAATCTGCGGCTATAACAATTCCTTCGGGTACAAAATTCTCCGTAAAATCCGATCAGACAATTGCAGATACAATGAGAGCAACGACGAATGTTTCTTTCACAACGACTGCTCCCGTTTATTCAAAATATACTACAATTCCTGCAGGTGCGAAATTTTACGGTGTAATAGTTGATTCTCACAGACCGCAAATATCCGGTAACGGCGGACTCGTTGTTATTCGTATGGCTTCACTTGCCTATGGCGGAAATACTTATAGGGCAGACGGAAAAATAACAAAAGCAAATTATAAAAAAGTTTTTCTGAATAATATAAAAGGTAAACATCAGTACTGGAAAAGTGTAGGAACAAGAGTCAGCAAGGGTGAAACCTTCTACGGCAAATCCAAAAATGTCTCGGCAAGAATGTCTAATATTCCGATTATAGAGTTTGTTTCTTTTGTTCCCAGAGTTGTCGGAGCTTTGGGATATGGGGTTAATGCCGTTGTATCTCCCGTAACAGCTTTGTTCAGCAAAGGCGGATCTGTTTCTATTCCGGCAGGCAGTACTTTTGAGATAAAATTGCTTGATGATGTCTATGTAAGCAAATAGCGCCTGACTTGAATAAAGGTATATTGTGTGATATACTTGAGCTATGTTTACGGGAATTATTGAAGAAATCGGGGAAATAAAGAAATTTTCATATATGGATAGCGGTGCAATCGTTGAGGTTGGCTGCAATAAAGTTCTTGAAGATACGAAAATCGGTGACAGTATTTCAATTAATGGTGTTTGTGAGACGGTAACAAAACTGACAAACTCATCATTTTTTGCAAAAATCAGTGATGAAACCCTAAAAGTAACTACTTTTAATAACTTAAAACAGGGTGTAAATGTAAATTTGGAAAGAGCATTGACTTTAAACTCCCGTTTGGGCGGGCACATTGTTTCAGGTCACGTTGATTGTATCGGAAAAATTCTCAGTATTGAAAATCATTCAGAGTTTTATGATATCGAAATTGAATTCCCTGAAATTCAGTCAAAATATTTTGTATATAAAGGTTCTGTAACTGTCGATGGAATTAGTTTAACAGTAGCGGATGTTACGGAAAACACCTTCAGAGTTGCTGTTATTCCGCATACTTACGAAAATACCGCTTTGAAATACCTTAAATCAGATGATTTTGTAAACATTGAAACGGATATTCTCGGCAAATATGTTGAAAAAATGTTATCCTCGCGTGATAATAAAAGCAATATAAGTTTTGAAATGCTGCAAGAGAACGGATTTGTGTAATGGAAGAAAAATTCAGATTTGATGATATAGAAGACGCTATTAAAGACTTTGCCGCGGGAAAGCCGATTGTCGTTGCCGATGATGAGGACAGAGAAAACGAAGGAGATGTTATTGTTTCTGCACAAACCGTTACTCCGGAAATAATAAATTTTCTTGCAACCGAGGTAAAAGGTTTGATATGTCTTGCAATTTCTCCGGAAATCGCAAAGCAGCTTGAACTTCCTCAGATGGTTGATAAAAATACCGAGGAAATGAAAACGGCATTCACAATAAGCATAGATGCCGATGAAAAATACGGAGTGACAACGGGTATTTCGGCCTTTGACAGGGCAAAAACCGTAGAAGTTGCAATCGCTCCTGATGCTATTCCGTCTGACCTGCGACGCCCCGGTCATATGTTCCCTTGTGTAGCAAAAGCAGGTGGAGTTTTGGAAAGAACGGGACATACCGAAACTGTTGTCGATTTGGCAAAAATATGCGGTCACAGAGCTGCAGGCGTTATGTGCGAAGTTATGGCACCTGACGGACATATGGCAAGACATGATGATTTGAGAAAGTTCGCGGATAAACACGGCTTAAAATTTGTGTCAGTTGCCCAGTTGATTGCTTATCGTTTGAAATCAGAAAAGCTTGTAACAAGAGAGGCAGAAACTTTCTTGCCGACAGCGTACGGTGATTTTACGCTTTACGCCTACAGAAATCAAATCAACGGCACAGAACACGTTGCACTTGTCAAAGATGACGGCTCGGATAAGATACCGGTTGTAAGAGTTCACAGTATGTGCCTGACCGGTGATGTTTTCCACAGCCTTAAATGTGATTGTAATTCTCAGCTTCATAATGCGCTTCGTTATATTGATGAGTACGGCAAAGGCGCAGTGGTTTATCTTACCGACCACGAAGGCAGAGGAATCGGACTTTGCAATAAAATCAAAGCGTACAGATTGCAGGAACAAGGTCAGGATACGGTTGAAGCAAATATTTCTCTGGGATTCAAGTCTGACCTGAGAGATTACGGAACAGGTGCACAAATTCTGGTTGATTTGGGTTATACTGATTTTAATCTTATCTCAAATAACCCTAAAAAGATTAAAGGGCTGGAAGGATACGGATTACATGTAAACGAACTTGTAAAAGTTCAATCCGAACTTACGGTGTATAATGAAAAATATATGAATACCAAAAAAGAAAAGATGCATCATTACTTATAAGGAATTGATAAATGTATACGACAAAAATTTTAACAGCAGATGATTATGATAATTTTGAAGAGTTGTATGAAGATTTTCGTTCAAAAGCGGCAACCGAGTACAATTTCGAGCTTGAACCGCTTGATTATGATGGTTTTTTGGATGCCCTTGACAAAGATTTGATAAAAGGCATTGTTCTTTATGATAATGATGTCGCAGAGGCGTTTTTGGTTTATACAACTGCAATCTCTGAGGCTATCGAGCTGAACATTATTCACTCAAAAACAAAAGAAAATTTTGATGTTATGGCTCGTGAATTGCTTGAAAAATTTATCGATGTTACGGCAACTCTGAGACGAGAAAAAATTGTTTGCTATCCAATGTTAGGAGCACAAAAAGATTTAATAAGCACAATAGCAAAATTGGGCTTCAGATTTGTCGGAATTGAAGTTTTACGTTTCAGGTTTGACAAACCGGCTTCTCAGGAAATATTTGAAAGAGCAAGAGTCGTAAAACAGCCGGAAGGGTATGAGGTTATATCCTGGGATCCCGCATACTTTGAGGATGCCGTCAGAGTCATTCACGAAGCCTTTAAGGATAGCTCCGATGCATTGTTCGACCCGAGATTTACTACACTTGAAGGTACAAGAAGCATATTGGACAAAATCGTAAACAACGTTTATGCCGAATTTATGCCAAATTCAACGAGTATTCTTTTGTATGAAGGAAAGGCTGTAGGATTTGCATTTATGAATCTGACCGGCGGAACGATTGTTAATATTCCTTTGGTGGGCGTTCTTCAGGAACATCAGGGCAAAGGCTTATCCACAATTATGCTGAAACATTCAATGGATTATGTCATTAGGGCTGTCAATGTTTACGGTATAAAGATTGCAGAGATTAATACCACAACCGAAACTAATAATCTTCAGGCTTTGCGTTTATACAAAAATCTCGGATTTTTGGAAGATTACAGTTATCCGCAGTCTTATCTACCTATATCATAGGATTTTAAACCTCTTGATTTATCCGAAAAAATCATTTAAATTAGAGGTATGGCAGGAATTGATATAAAAAGATTTTTTAACAATTTCGGGCAGAATTATAACAGCCAGGCTTTTGCTGCAAAAAATGCAAACAATGTGCCTCAATTTCAGCCTCAGCCCCAATCTGCGCCGCAGGCCTCACAAAATTTGTCTAAAGCTCCGGATATTCCGACTCCTGCTCCTCAAACACCGACAACTCCGGCTCCTTCTATGCCGGCAAATACGCCGCAGGGGCAGGCAACTTTTGCAAAAGATATCTTCGGATTTCCGAGAAATGCCAATGAGTTTATTTATATGGTGCAAAGAGGGATGACACAAGCCCAGTTTAACCAAATGTTTTCAAATCAAATGGCTGCTCAGAAAATAAATTTATCTCAAATGCAGGCTCAAATTCTTGCTCAACTGCAGGGGCTTGATACTTCTGCTGCCAAACAGATGATAAATGCTCAGTTAGCGGGGCAGGTGCAGGGATCATTAAGGAATCTGGATATTCTGTCAGGCGGAATGATAAATCTTAACCAAATTGCTCAAATGTTTCAGATGAACGGAAAAGAGGCAATTACAAAACTGATTATGCAGATGACAGAGGCTTCGAAGGCCGGAGTTGCAGACCTTTCGCAGCTAAAAGAAATGGCAAAATTCATAAATGCGAGTGTGGCTATTGCATCGGAAAATAATCCGCAAAAAACTTTAAAGCTGCTGCTTTTACTCTATCTCCCGTGGCTTCCGCTGGAGGAAGGTGTTGATTTTGAGGTGGAATTTCAGCAAAACAATCAGACCGAAGAGGGCGACAGTATTTTGGTAATTACTATTACCACATTACATTACGGAAATGTCAGAGCAACATTGGTTTTGGAAACTTCTAATTCTGTTCAGATGGTTGTTGAGTGTTCTGATGAATTCCCCAAAAAGGAATTGCAGGAAAGAATTGAGAGCGAGCAAAAATATTATTCAATGGATTCGGTTATGTCCTTTGAAACTAATGAAGGTATTAAAGCTCAGGAAAATACAAAACAGTCTGCGAATATAAACATGAGTCAGACAAATGAAATTAACCCGTATTTGCTTTTGATGGCACACACGATTATTAAGCAGGTTATTGAGATTGATAATAATTATGGGGGCTAGACTGCCCGTCATTTTGTGTGACGCTGAAAATCTTGTTAAGTTTAGTAAAATCATACCAATGAACTAGCAAAAAATATGTTGGTTTATGTTTTAAAACATAAATCTTAAAGAACTTTACAAAGTTTGAAAAAATTGATATAATATTGGCGAGTTAAGGGTGTAAATGAAAATTTACCAAGGTAATAGGAGCAGGTAGTATGGCTATAACGGCAGTCAGTGGGGTAACACCGGATAGAAGCAGGTATATGACATTCACGGGGAAGAAAAAGACCCAAAAGAATTCATATCATCCTCAGCAAAGTAGTATAGGCAGCACAGCCGTAAAGAGTGCACCGATAATTTTATTGCTTGCTTTGAATTCGCCGGATTTGAACAGCGGTACTCAAACTCAGTATATGATGTACCCACAACCACTAACGACAGCCGTTGCACCAATCCCGACAAATGGCATTTCAACGGTAGATATAAGAAATATTCGACCTGACCAGCCGACTCCACCTAGACAGGCCTTGCCGGGAATATTCAGAGATGAGAACATCCAATTAAAAAAGCCTTTCAAAATGGAGGGTAAAAATTATATGCTATATTTTTTAGACCCAGTTAAAAATGTTCGCAAAGATA
>JAFYDY010000102.1 GCA_017544545.1 bacterium | reverse complement strand
TTCCATAATCAACCTTATTTTAAAAATGGCGAATGAAAAATTCCATTCGCCACCTTAACCTTTTAAAGAATTTTGACTATTTTGAAATTGTTTCAAATAATACGTCAAATGCTTCTTTATCTCTTACTGCCATATCAGCCAACATTTTTCTGTTAACTAAGATATTAGCTTTTTTGCAAGCATTAACAAATCTTGAATAGCTCATTCCGCGTTCTCTGACAGCTGCGTTAATTCTTACAATCCATAATCTTCTCATATTACGTTTTGTAGTACGTCTGTCTCTGTAAGCGTATTTCAAAGCTTTCATAACAGCAATGTTTGCAACTTTGAAAATTCTGCTTCTTGCTCCGATGAAGCCTTTAGCAAGTTTCAATATTTTTTTGTGTCTTTTAACACCGGCATTACCACGTCTAATTCTCATTTTCTATGCTCCTATCTTGAATACTTCTTGTATGGTAACTCTTTGGATACCAGTGATACATGTGACTCAGAAACCTCAACCATCTTGAAAATTCTGCGTTTTCTTGATGATGATTTGTGTTGGAGCAAGTGGCCTATGCCTGCTTGTCTTTTCATAATTTTGCCTGTTGCAGATACTTTGTAGCGTTTTGCAGCAGATCTGTGTGTTTTTAATTTTGGCATTTCGTTCTCCTTTTTTACTTAAAAGTTGTGCTAAAACCTTATAGGCATACCAAAGCCCATTTCGGCTGACTCAATCGTATTACAAAAAAATTATAATTGCACGGGGGGGGGTAAATGTAGCTACCAGCCATGGTGAATTTTGTACAACCAACGTATCAGTGGTAGGGGAGTAAATATAAAAAATTCGTCATTCTGAGGGCTTTAGCCCGAAGAATCGCAAAATCTCGCAAACCCTGCAATCCTTCGCTTCGCTCAGGATGACGTGAGTATATCTGCTTTTTCTATATTTTTATCCCGAACCTTTCAACAAGCTCTGATATCATATACAAAGATCCGCAAATTATATTCAAATATCCGTCGTTAAAATCAATCTCTGTATCATCTTTTAATTCTTTCGGCTCAATCGGGCAAGCCGCTTTTAATTCCTCATAAGCTGCTGAATTTTGGTGTGAAAAATGGTAAAAATACGCAACGTCACCATCTTTTAAAAGTAACTTCAGCATAGTTTTATAATCCTTATTTTTCAGACACCCGAAAATAAATCTGCGTTTCATATTCGGGTAATATAAATCAAGACTTTCTATAAGCGATTTTATCCCGTTTGGGTTGTGCGCTCCGTCAATTATAAGATTTTTTTCTTTAATGTACTGAAATCTGCCGGGATGTTTGACGTTTTTCAAGCCACGTTCAATAACTGCTTGCGAAATTTCGGGAAAAGTTTTTTCAATCACGGCAAGCGAAAGTCCGAGGTTTTCTCTTTGGTGAACCCCTTTGAGTGCCAGATTTTTATCGTCAGCATAGGGAACAATCACCTCCAGCAGTGCACCAACCTCACGTGCCGTGTCGTAATACACTTCTTTGCCTTCAAACACTATACAGGGGCAATCTTTTTTCATAATTCCCGCTTTTTCGTATGCAATTTTATCAAGAGTATCTCCAAGCCTTTCGGTATGGTCAAAATCAACGTGAGTTATTGCACAGCAAAGAGGTTTTTTGATTACATTTGTCGCATCAAACCTGCCGCCCAAACCTGTTTCCAAAACGGCAACTTCAACCCCGTTATCCGCAAAATACTTAAACATTACGGCAGTCAATATCTCAAACTCTGTCAAGTCAATATTGTTTTTGTCCGCCAAACCCGAGATTTCAAAAACGTATTTGGCAAAATCACTGTCTGAGATATCCGTCAGGTTATGCGATTCTTCGCCTTCGTCATTCTGAGGCGTCAGCCGAAGAATCGCATTTGATAACGGCTCAGAATGACAGTTTCCTGTTTTTATTCGTTCTGTGTATTTAAACAAATGTGGGGAGGTATAGAGCCCGACTTTTTTACCCGATTCCGCCAGAATTGATGCGATTATTGAACAAACAGATCCTTTGCCGTTTGTCCCTGCGATATGGATACAGTTGATTTTGTCCTGAGGGTTTCCGAGCAGGTCAAGAATTGCGGATATTCGCTCCAACCCTAAAGATATCCGGAATTTCCCGACAGACGTCAATAATTCCACAGCATCATCGTAATTATTCATAATCTAAGCCCTCGCACTTGGAAAAATCACACCAATTCTCATCATAAAATCCAACTTTTACGAAATTTTTG
>JAFYDY010000101.1 GCA_017544545.1 bacterium | reverse complement strand
GAGCCGCTGTTGGTTGTATGGGCATATTTAACACCTAAATATTCGGCAAATATTTTTTCAAATTCATTGTTGAATCTTCCGCCTGTGAGCCACATATCCAAAGATGCGTCTATCATATTAAACAAATCATTTTCATCCAATAATTTTCCCGCAGCGGGACAATAATCACGCTTTTTTTTGTTTTTTATAATTGTTTTAAAATATAGATTTGCAAATGTCTTAAATATTAATCTAAATGCCTTTTCCATCTTTTCCTACTTTTCCCAAGTCGGTGCATATTCTACTCCTGTCTGTATAAATGCACTCTTATTATTCCAATTGGCATGCGAAGATTGATAGCATCTTTTGCAATTTTCGCACATATTTTCACTGTTTACCGAAGCTCTGAATTTTTGGTATTCTTCGGAGTTCCACATTTTTTCAAAATCAGTATCAAAATCGTATTTAAAGAATTTATCCGCAATAGATTGGCAGGGTCTGACATATCCGTCAGAACCTACAAAAAAATCTCTCCAGACAACAAAACAATCCTTATGATATTTGTCGCCTGCAATGTCTTCATCTTGAAAATACGGAAGTTTTATCTTTATTCCGAGTTCTTCTCCGAGTTTTTCCGCTTTATTGAATATCTCTTTTACTTTTTCTTTTTTATTGTACAAACTTTCTTTCAGCAAATTTTCCGTAAATACAGTCAAATAAACCCCTTTGACTTCATCAAGTCCTATTTCCGCTGCTAATTTAACCAAATCGGGAAGTTCTTCTATATTTCTCTCAAAAAGAGTCATAACAAAATTCATATAAGGATAATTCAGATTTTTTTCTTTTTTGATGCGTACAATATCTTTCAATTGCTCAACAATAAAATTAAAATCCGAATTAACTCTGATAGAATTATTTGTTTCAGGTTTTGCACCATCTAAACTTATTGCCATAATATCAACATGGTATTTAAAAAGGGCTTCTTTAATTTTGTCCAGACGCATTCCGTTGGTGACAAAATATTTTTTTACGGGATAATCATCCAAAAATTTCAAAATTTCTTCAAACTCAGGATGCAAAGTCGGTTCACCCCAACCGAATAGGGTAACTTCTTCCACTTCATTTAAGATAGGAGAAAGGTTTTTTAATATGTTTATATCAAATTTTGTTAAATTGAAATTAGCTTCATCTCTGCCACACATAATACAGCGAAGATTACAGGCATTTGTCAGTTCAAGCACCAATCTTTGAGGTTTTGATTTTAATATTGTTTTGCCTTCTGCCATTTCCTGCTGATTCAATTTTGTATTTTTTTGCTGCAGTTCGGTAATTTCTCTGACCTGAAGTAAACCCGTAGTTTTCGCTCTTAATAACAATTTATTTCTCCTTATTCCAAACTGCCCATTTTGCAGTTCCGTTGTTCCACATGGCATTTAAGGTGTTTCTGTCCCTGATGGTATCCATCGGCTGCCAATATCCGTTATGAGTATATGCCGCAAGATTGTTTGTTTTTGTAAGAGTTTCTAACGGCTCTTTTTCAAACAAAATATCATCGCCCTCGGGTATAAAATCAAACACTTGAGGTTCACAAACAAAGAAACCGCCATTTATCCAGCTGTCATCACCTTTTGGTTTTTCAACAAAAGATGTCACAACATTATTTTCACCTAGAACTAAAGCTCCAAACCTTCCGTACGGTTTCACGGCAGTGACGGTAACTGTCTTCCCTGCGGATTTATGGAATTTTATTAATTCGTTAATATCAACATCCGCAACACCATCTCCGTATGTCAAAAGAAAAGGTTCATCACCTATATATTCTCTTGCCTTTTTAATACGGCTTCCGGTCATTGTTTCTATACCTGTATAAAGCATGGTCACTTTCCAAGGCTCAGTTTCCATGCGGTGAATTTTAACCGAATTATTTTCCATATCAACCGTTATATCGGAATACTG
>JAFYDY010000100.1 GCA_017544545.1 bacterium | reverse complement strand
CATGTCTGTCGTGATTTTTGAAGGCATACTCACTCCAAAAACATTTTCTTTACCCAGAGCATCTGCCAGTAACACTGCACAAACAGTAGAATCCAATCCTCCTGACAATCCCAAAACTGCACGCTTAAACCCTGTTTTGCCGAAATAATCTCTTATTCCCTGAACAATAGTCTTATAAGTTCTTTCCAAATCGTTTTCATAATCAAGCGAAAAATCGTTCTGTTCCTGTTGTTTTTCCATACCTTCCGGTAACGGATTAATTTTCCCGAAATTTTTATCCGGATTTACGACTGCAAAATCTTCTTCAAAGGATTTTGCTCTTGCCAGCAAATTTCCGTTTTTGTCATAAACTCTGCTTGTACCTGCATAGGTAACACAATCGGTTGCCCCAACCTGATTTACATAAATAACAGGCAGAGAATATTTTTTTGCGACATAAGACAAAACATTACTTTTTACATATTCTTTTTGAGGATTCATTGCTAACACGGCGCAAATTATCAATGCGTCGGGCTTTTCGTTTATGATTTCCGAAATTACATCCTCTGAGGTTAAATCTTCATCCCCAACTATAATTCCGTATTTTTTGCCGTTTATTGTAATCGTTTTTGCACCATCATCCGAAGCTTCAATATAACGATAATCCTTAAATTCAGAAGTTTTCGGCAATACCTGTCTTCTTATAATATTTTGTATTTTACCCTCTGCCAGAACAGCTACCGAGCTGTAATATTTACCCTTACAGTCTTTCACAGGCTCGGCAAACCCGACAAGTGCAGTCGTTCCTGTTGTTTTTTTAGCTATTTGCTTCAGCCATTTTATGTTGTCTTCAACGAGATTCGGGTGTCTGTCTGTTGTATCATCAAGCGGGAAACCCATTAAAGACATTTCCGGAAAAACAACCAAATCAAGCCCTATATGTTTGGCAAAACTGATATATCGAACAATCTTCTCTGAATTATATTCAAAATCTGCGGGATGAGGATTTATTTGCGCAACGGCAACCGAAGCCTCTTTGTAAGGTTCCGATAATTCCTTTAATTCACCAGAAATAACATCAATCATACAATATCCAAATAATTGGCGGCGGTAAGGACTCTGCCGAGCAAAACGATTAAGTATCGTTTTGTGAGAGGTTGAACCCCTGTCTTGCGGAGCAATTACCACCTATATTGGCGGCGGTAAGGGGAATTGAACCCCTGTTTGGAGAATGAGAATCTCCCGTCCTAACCACTAGACGATACCGCTATCTCCATGAAAAAATTATAATTCGCCCAAAATCTTTTTTCAAGTAAATATTAGAAGTTAAATTATAACAAAATGTAACAAAGGGCTTGCAAAATTTGGGTTTATTTGGTATACTACTTGTGTAGTAGTTAGTTGATGGGTGTAAATATGTTAGTTTCTCTTATGGCAAGAATGAATGCGATATCTCAAATGCATAATGCACAGTATGCTATGATGCAAAATCGTATTAA
The DNA here is from genome assembly GCA_017544545.1 of bacterium. Lineage (GTDB taxonomy): Bacteria > Cyanobacteriota > Vampirovibrionia > Gastranaerophilales > Gastranaerophilaceae > Zag111. The sequence continues at coordinate 5,186 of JAFYDY010000100.1, read as the reverse complement.
TATGCTTTCTATGTGTCGCAATATGCCGACCTTTTGCGGAAATGATCCCGGCCGACTCGCTATGCTCCACGATGTTGATACACGCATGGCTATGAGCAACGCAACAAATGAAACTCTCTACTTGATCGCTCAGGCCCAGGAAAAAGCAGCTGCTCAAAGGATCGCACAAGAACAGAAAAGCGAAGCAAATAAGATTTCTTATATTGCATAGCTTGTAACCTGTTTATCATATAGCTTTGCTCGTGGCTCTGCTCTACGCTTCGCTCCTCGCAATAAACGCCACCGCTCACACTTGCAACAAAAACTCAACGTTTCCGTTGTCGCGTGTTCGTCTCTCGCTTTGCTCGTGGCTCTGCTCTACGCTTCGCTCCTCGCAATAAACGCCACCGCTCACACTTGCAACAAAAACTCAACGTTTCCGTTGTCGCGTGTTCGTCTCTCGCTTTGCTCGTGGCTCTGCTCGGAGCGAAAAAAAATACCGCTTAATAAGCGGTAGGGAAAAGTTACGAAAATTAATTGTAGGGGAAAAATATAATTTATTATTTATGCGTTAAATGTGTTGAATGATTTTTCAACATTATTACTTATTACCTTCTTCACTGAATCATATTCCGTTTGCAAAGCATTATGCTCTGATTCCAGTTTCGTAAGTTCCAAATCAAATTGTTTATCTTGACTTTCAATTTTATCCATATGTTTTTTGTATACCTGTTCTGCAATTTTAATAGCAGAAGAATCTTCTTTTTCAGTAATTGATTCATCATCATCCATTGTTGTGGAAATGAAACCTTTTTCTGCAACAGAGTAATATGCCAAAGTCAAATTACCTGCTTTCAGTTGTCTTACCATCCATTCAGAATCATTGAAAATTTTGTTTTCACTTGTCATATCTGCGCCTGCAGTTGTTGTAGCAAGTTTTTGAGAGAAGGATTCTTTCAATGTTGTGTAACCGCAAGTTCTCATTTCATTAAATATATTTTTGTAATAGGTCAAGGTTTGAGCATCATATTTCAAATCTGCTGTTGCAGCTCTGTCATAGAATGATGCAGTAATTGAAAGTGCATAATCATACAATGCTCTTTGTTCTTGTGTTGTACCTTCAAAGTTCAGGGCATGATCTTTTTGATGTAATGCATAGGCAAACTGTCCTTTTGAATAATACAATCCATCACCTGTATTTTTAGTCAGATAATTTTTTCTGTTAGTATCCAAAGTTTTTTCATTAACATCATAGTATACAGACAAAGCCTCTACTGTTTCTCCGTTTTCATCTGCGTAGCTAAATGTTTTTGTTTCCTTGTCATACGCAACATTTTCTACGAGTTTGAACACTTTTTTGCCGTTGGCATCAGTTGTTGTGTAGCCGACTCTTTAATTACCGTTGTTATCTTCAACAGCTTCCAGCAAAACTCTTTCTGTATAATATCCCTTATCATCTTTGTTCAAAGAAACTTTTGCACCTGTTCCTTGTGCAGTTCCGGTTGCAGTATTATATATTGCATATCCGTCAAACGGGCCGTTACCAAATGAATGGAAGCCAAATCCGATAATATGCTGACCATCATAATCTTCATCCGGTGCGCCTGATATAGTCAGATATGCACGACCTTCTTCATCATAGCAACCCTTACCTACAGAAACGAGGTATTTATCCCACGCTTCGTGGATTGCTTCTTTTGCCTCTGCTTCTGCAGTCAAATCGATATTTGTCTGAGTGTATCCCAATTCACTCAAAAATCTGTTATAATCTCCGTTATATTTTTCAAATGCATCGGCAACAGCCTGAGAAACCAATACCTGACCTTTATTTGTTTTAACGATGTATTGTTTTCCGCAAGCAACAGTATTGTTTCCTGTGATTGCCGCATAAGTTAAATCTGTATAATTGGCCTGTGTACCGTTGTAACCGGTCAAAATCTGGAATTTTGTTTTGTTCAAAGCTTCCAAATAATCATTATTTGCCTGTTCGGAATTATCTGCAAGACGCTGCTTTGAATATGCAACAGACTGCTGTTCCATCTCGTTATTTGATAAACGGGCTGTAATGCTTAACAATCGGGCTTGTGATGCTGCCATTCCCATAGTGTCTAACAGTTCCTTTCAATAATTTTCGTATCGTACTCATGTTTACGGCATATTTTGAAAGAAACTTTAAATTTTTATCGTATATTGTTAAGATTTTGTTACAAAAATTTTAATTATTTTGCATCGAGCCCTATTTCAGCAAAATATAATCTGAAATAAAAACACGCAACGTGCTGAATTGAATCAACTCTTATCCACTGTCTTGTAGCCTTAAATCTTATTGCACCTTTGGATTTTTCAGGATTCTTGTGTGCAAAATTATTAATATCATTATTATATAAAAGCATCTGAGATTGCGCAGCTTTTCTGCAAGCTTTTAATATATTTTCAGCCATTTCTTCGTTTCCGATTTTCTTCGCAAGATAATATGCCCCGATTAAGCCCTCGGAACGTGAGCCGTCAGGATAGAAGTGATCTCCGTGTTCATAGTAAAAACTTCCTTCATAATCAATAAACGGCGTATCATCTTTTTGGTACATATGGTCAATCATTGTCTGCGCATCCCCGAACACAAAATCAATATAATTCTGTTTTCTGAAATGCGGCAGAGTTGCCCACTCTTCTATTGATTGCATAAGCCAAGCATCAGAAGGCAATGCTGTAAATAAATCGGCATATGATTTCGGTCTTTCATCAATAATCCAATCAAGTGCCAATTCGCCCTTTTCCAAAACTTCCTGTCTTAATTCCTCATCATCCTCAAAATAATTTACAAACAGCCCCAAGCCAAGCAACGCTTCGCCCGGATAATAGAAGGAGAAGGTTGCCCTGCGTTCTTCATCATTCATATCCACAAGAGGATTTCCACCTTGGACTTTCGGGTGTATATAATATCCCAGCAGTTCGCCGGTCTTATATATTCTTGACAGCAGGTGCCGTGTATACATCTTTATGTATTCATCATAAGATTTGTCATTAGTTTCGTTACGATATTTCATCATAGCGATTAAAATCATGCCGGTACCGCCAAGTTTCGCCTTGTTGTTACAGTATATATAACCGGCCTTTTTACCGTTATAATCATGCTCTCTTGTCAGAGTTACACTGTAATCAAGCGCTTTTTTGGCACCCTCCAGATATTTCGGATCTTTTGTTAATTGATAAGCTCTTATCAAAGTAACAACACCGCCGCAATGGCGCAAATCGTTGTAATAAAGTTTATCTTCCGGTCTGTTTGGATGTTCATGGTCGTTATAATTATCTTCTTTTGCATCATAATAATATAAGAATTTACCGTCATCAGTCTGGTATTTTAATGTCCAATCAGCACCTGCCATTGCAATATCTCTTATAGCCTCAGGTGAATATTCATACAACAGATTCCCTCTGTACAAAGGTATTGTAGAATCTTTATACGTAATAAAAGTATGACTCTTAATAATAAAACATTCATGCGGAGTTTTTTTCAAAATATCAATACGTTCCGAGATTTTATTTGTCATAGATTTTATATATGTCTTGCGCAGCAAAGAGTTTATTGCCGTTCTTAAATCCATTTGGCTGTTTACCCATGCATCCGTCGGCATATAAAGATATGATTGCCCCTGTAATACTAGTTTTATACCCGTAACACCCGGTTCAAATCTTGACGGGGTTATTACTTTTGTTCTTATGTCGTCAAAGCTGACACTTAATTGATCTGTCACATATTCAAGCATAATACGGCATTTTGAACTGTCAGCCACTTCAAAATCATTATAGGTTTTGTACGTTTTAATTTTTTCAATATCCCTGTTTATTGTTTCCTCAAGAGAAGATCTGCAAGAGCCCCACCTTATCGGAGACAATCCCTCGTGGAATAAAGTTATATACACGAAGGTGAAGTTTTGTTTGAAATCTATTATCCCTTCAAAGTTTAAATCGCCGACAGAAACTTTTTCGCCGGACACGAAAGCCTGTCTTATACGTTTCATTAAAACATCAACGACCGTAAAATCCTTCTTCAAAAACTCTCGTTCTTTATTGTTCTCAACAGAAAAGTCCATATCATACCTCTTTTATATATAGCTAATTGTACCATAAAACTTAATATTAACAAACTTAACAATTTTGCCGAGCACCAAATAATATGCTAATTTGTAAAAGAGAGGGTATTATAGATGAAGAATATTGTAATATACACTGATAAAAAGTCTTCTACCATTGCTGATGTGGTATCAGGAATTGAGGATGTTAATGTAAGACTTGAAAGTGCTGAAAATATAAAAGATTACGAAGCTTTGAATCCGGGAGTTGTAATTGTTGAAGACGTCCCGAACATTAAAGATGTTTTGATGGTTACCAAATTTAAGTACCCGATACTTTTCATTGGTGAAACATTTAAAGGTGCAACCGTTCGTGCTGTTGCCTTTGATTACATAAAAACACCTGTTGATAATCAGGAATTACTGGTAAGAGTTAAAAATATGCTCAAAATCAGAGAGTTGAGAGATAAATTAAAAACCCTTTCAACCACTGATGAATTGACAGGTCTGCATAACAGAAGATATTTGCAGGAACGTATGGAGCAGGAAATTTCCCGTGCAAAACGTTACGGCAACGCTCTTTCTGTTCTGTTGTTTGACTTAGACTTCTTCAAAGTTGTTAATGATATTTACGGTTACGAATGGGGAGATGTCCTTCTTCGTTCAATCGCAGATAAACTTAAACAACTAATCAGAAAAGAAGATATCTTAACTCGCTATGGAGATGAAGAATTTATCGTTGTTCTTCCGAACACAACCGAGGATAATGCATTTCTTTTTGCTGAAAGATTCAGAAAAGACATTGAAAAAATGGAATTTATTCCGGCAGGAGAAGAAGAAAGACACCCGATTACAATATCCGGCGGGATTTCAACTTTCCCTTGCTTACCTGATACGGAAGAAGATGCTAATACAATCATAAGATACGCTGAACACGCATTATATAATGCTAAAAAACGCGGCAAAAATAAAATTGTACAGTTCTCACAACTTAACTTGGGTGAGGGCTAAGGGGTAAATATAAGGAGCCCTGAATACATCCGGCAGGATGAAAAAAAGATCCTTTCTGAACACTTACATAGTGTAAATCTGGTTAATAGGCGGTAGAAATACCGTCTTTACTTTTGCCTTTTTAAT
>JAFYDY010000099.1 GCA_017544545.1 bacterium | reverse complement strand
CTTCCCGACCGTTCCGTTTGTGTTTTGGAATAATTCAAAAACTCTGCCTGATGAAGTCGGGATTATTATTACAACATACGACATCGCAACAAGACACGCACTTGCAGTTAAAGAGAGGGAATGGGATCTTGTAATTTTTGACGAAGCAGATGTTTTATCAAAGCCGGAAAACAAAATGGTGCAAACGCTAAAAGATGCAGTCGGTGATGCTTATAAATTACTCCTGACTCCGACTCCTATCACGATGAGTATTATGGATATTTATTGGCTTATTCATTTTATTGACGAAAGTGTCATGCCTGATGCTGATTGGTTTTATAAACGATATTTCAGACAACCTGAAAGATACAAAGAACTTACAGAGTGGGTTTCGCAGTTTTGTTTCAGGACTTTAAAAGTTCAAACAACGGATTATGTGAATTTCACACGCAGAATACCGATTACAGTTGATTATGAGTTATCAAAGGAAGAAAAACTTATTTATAAATTAGTTTCTGCTTATATTTTGTCTGATGACAAAGCGGCATACCCTGAAATGGACAGTTACAATTTGAATCTATTATTTTTCAAATCGCTTTCATCTTCGCCAAGAGCATTTTCAAACATTCTTGACGGTGCTATAAAAAGGACTTACGGACACGAAAAAGCCATATTGGAAGAGATACAAAAACTCACAGACGATATTCATATAAATTCAAAGACAGCAGAACTTTTGAAAATATTAAAAACGACTTTCAATCACTTAAAATCAATGAAAGTAAAACAAAAGGCAATAATTTATGTCGAACACAGTCTGACATTTGATTATTTATACAAGATATTTTTAGGTCAGGGTTATAACACCATAAAATACAAAGACAACGATTCAATCGAGCAATTCCGATTTGATGATGAAATTCAAATCCTGATAGCAAATGACGAAGCATCAAAGGGCATAGACTTAGAGTTTTGTCCTGTTGTTGTGAATTACGACTTGCCGTATGATTCGGTCAAGATTGAACAGAGAATTTGCAGGTGTCATCGTCAGGGACAAAACTCCGATGTTTTGGTAATAAATATGTTGAGTAAAGAAAATTTTGCCGATGTTCGTATCTTGGAACTCATCAATAAAAGGACTTTGCAGTTCAACGGAATATTCGGAATGAGTGATGATATTGTCGGGAATTTTGATACAAAAATAAAAGAGGTATTGCAAAATTTCAGAAGTTCAACAGAGGTTCAAGATGCTTTCAAAAATAATCTTGCAGTTAATAAAGAGGCAAACGAAGAGCTTGTTGATAGGACTGAAGATATCCTGTTCACAACTTTTACAAAATCAATAGCTGATAAAGTTTCTATTAATCCAAAATATATGGAAGATAAAATCGATGAGATAAATAAAGATTTGTGGGAGGTTGTAAAATACTATTTCCTTAATATAAAAGAGGGGTGGTACGAAATTGATGATGAGAATAAAACCTTAAAACTTATCGAGGGATATAACAGACCGTATTTATTTTCATACAAAGATGACAGATTTTTAAAGGATTATAAAGGCTATCAGCAGTACGGAATGAATAAAGATT
>JAFYDY010000098.1 GCA_017544545.1 bacterium | reverse complement strand
TCAAAAACACTCTCTTTTACATAACTGTATTTTTTCAAATCTTTTTTGCGTTCAGCCATTTTTGCCGTTTCAAAGAACGGATTTGAAACCTGCTTTTGCAAAAATGCAACTTTTTCTTCTTTGCTGCTCATTTGTGGAAGAACACGGCAAATATTTTCAAAATATACAGAAGCCTTTTTCGCCGGAATTGTATTTAAAATCAACTCGTAATCCGCAAGTGACAAATCGTGTGTTTTGTCATAAACTGCTTTTCTCAGGAATTTCTCAGCGGCAGAATTATTATCCATTTTGTTGAAAAGATTTTCAAGAATTTGCAAACCTTCCTCTGTTTTTGACGCATCTTTTTGGAGTCTCAGGCTGCGTCCTGAATAGGAATCAAAATAATTTGTATATTTTGCCAAAAATTCTCTGAACAAAGATTTTCTCACTCTGAAATTATCCGGATTTGTTGTTTTATACATATTTAAAACACTTTGCATCCCTTTTTCTGTATAGGATTCCGGCTTTAGCATGCCAAAACATTCATCCAGAAAATCAACACCTGATTGTGAATAGTACTTCGCAAGATTTTCTTTTGTTATAACCGGATTACCGATATATTGCGGGAAGCGTTCGTAGAAATCCCTTAATACAAATTCTCTTTCATAATCCAGTTTTTTGTATTTGCCTGATTCTATAAGTTTATCAAGTTCGGCAACTGCATTTTTATTTTTACGGTTCAGTTTAAAATAGTGTTCGTAATCTTCAAAATGTTGGACAAATTTCTTTCTGTTGGGCGATTTTAAAGCCTCAAAAAGTATTGACCTTTCAGAATCTTCTCCTTTTAAAACAGATTTTTGCATCGTTTTAATAAATTCGTAACTATCTTTATCCTTCACGCCTTCCAGTACTTTTTCCAGTTCAGCAAAAGAACCGTCAAAGTGGGCAATTATATTGAAATGTTGTCTGTGAGGGTGTCTGAATTTTTTGTATATTTCAAAAACTTTGTCCGGACTTTCTCTCAATTCTTGAGGGGTATAAAAGTATTTTGAATTGTATCTGTCGGCAAGATTGTTTAAAAATTCTGCTCTTTTTTCCGTAGAACCTTTCAACAATGCTTTTACATCTTTGTATTCTCTATCCAGAAATGAAGATATTCTGTTACTAAAATATGACAATCTTCCTTTGGTCATTCTGCCCGGAAGTTTTAAACTTAAACCAAAAGAAACATTATCACCCTGAACGTTTCTTACCGGGTAATTGTTTCGATGCGTACCATACGCATAATTTGTATCTATTCTCATTATATTTTCTCCGCTAGCATATCTTGTGGGTCACTGTTTGCATGACATAATGTCACTTGAGGTATAAAATCCGTAAATATTATTTTTTGCTATTTTTTTATTCTTCTTTTAACCAATCCATACAAAGTTTTGAAAAATCGTCTTCGAAATGAAGAAACAAATCTTCCGCATGACAGCCGCCTTTGTACTCTTTGTAGGCTTTTTTACACTTTGCTTTTTTGTAAAGCTCTTCGGTATGCCACGCATGAACCGTCGGATCTTTTTCTCCTGAAATAAAAAGTGTCGGCGCTTTTAGTTTTTCAATAATATCTATGGGTTTAATCTTCCTTTGCGGAACAGGGTTTGGACGGATTGACAAAAATCTGCCGAGTTCAAATTTTTTGAAAGTTTCGCTCCAAGCCTCTTTCTTCCACATTTGATTTTCTATTTTGTCAAAATCTGCAGGAACAGATATCGCAATTACTTTGTCAATAAAAATACTCTTTGCTCCATATATGACAGCGATTCCAGCCCCTAACGAAAAGCCGACAAGATAGATTTTTTTGTAATTATTTTTTCTTGCAAAACGAACAACGGCATCCATATCTATAATCTCGTGTGCCATAAAAGTATATAGCCCACCGCTTTTGCCATGGCCTCTGAAATCAAATGATATTACATCGTACTGCTTTGCAAACATCTCCGAAATTCTCACAAATGCATCGGAGTCCTTTGTCATACACCACCCGGGCGCAACGATTACAACTTCATCGTGTGCATTTGCGTAATAATTTATCGCTATATCAACTTTGTCTTTTGTCTTTAGTATCAGTTCTTTCATTGTGCCTCTATACATTTAATCCTTCATACCATTCTTTTAAGTCTTTACGTTTTACTTTTCGGGTAGAGGTTTTTGGCAACTCATCTCTGTGTAAAACAACAACCGTCGGAGTTTTGTATGGTGCAAGATTGTTTTCCGATAATCTTTTTACCTCTGCTTCAAGTTCTTTTTGGATTTGTTCATCTGACTTTTTCGCCAAATCATCTGACGGAACTATTATCGCGCCGACTTCTTCCGTACCCTCTTTATTTCCTGATTTAATTGTCAAAGACATTACGCAGACTTCTTTGATAAGTTCAGAGTTTTCCAAAACTGCCTCAACTTCTTCGGGGAAGATTTTCTTTCCGCCGCCAAGAACTATCATATTTTTAATTCTGCCGGTAATTTTTATAAAGCCCTGTTTATCAATTTCACCTATATCGCCTGTATGGAACCAACCGTCTTCATCAATAACTTCACGTGTCATCTCAGGTTTCCCGTAATAACCCTGCATAACGTTTGGCCCTGTTGCAAGTATTTCACCGTTTTCGGCAATCTTAACCCTGACAGATGGCAGAGCCTGACCGACAGTACCGATTTTGGAATGTCCGTAACGATTGGTTGAAATTGTTGGAGAGGTTTCCGTTAAACCGTATCCTTGGAAAACAGGAATACCTATACGGTTGAAAAATTCAGCAACGCTGTCTTCTAACGGAGCACCACCTGAGATGAAACACTCTAATTTTCCGCCCATACCGTCAATTACCGTTTTAAACATTATTCGGCGAATTTTTCTTGGCATAATTTTTGCAAGAGCAAACATTATCTTGAATATTCGTTGGGCAGCAGGAGTCTGTTTTTTTATTTGTTTATCAATACTGTTTTTGAGCATTTTTGCAACAAGCGGAACAACTATCATATTAGTTATTCCTTTTTCCTTCATTACAGAGGTCAGTTCCTTTGGTGTAAGACTTTGAATATAGACGATTTTTGCGCCCATATAAAGCATTCCGAAAAATCCGCAATCAAGTTCTAACAAATGGTTCAACGGCAAAATTGATAACAAGGTATGTTCATTTGTGAGCCTGAACATATGTTCAAAATCTCGCAGCTGAGAATAAATATTACCAAAGCTAATCATAACACCTTTTGGGTTACCTGTTGTTCCTGATGTATAAACAATCAACGCAGTCTCATCCAAAGAACGAGGACGTCCCAAATCTTTTTCTATATCACCGTCAAGAGCCGAAACAGATTGGATTTCTTCATGCCCTCTTTCCTCGTCATCAAGCACATATATTGTTTCAATAGAAGGGACATTATTCTTAACTTCAATTGCATGCTCCAAATAATGACTTGAACATAAAAGTATTCTCGGATTACAATCGCTCAGGATATGAGTATGTTCCGGAACCGTCAATTTAACATCCAAAGGAACGGTAACAGCACCGGTCTGAATTGACCCAAACATTCCTATTGAAAATTCAGGTCGTGATTCGCAAATAATTGCTATTCTGTCCCCTCTTTCAACCCCGACTGTTTCTATAAGATAATTTGCAAAACGTTTTGATTTCCTTGAAATTTCAATATAGCTCAGGGCATCATAACCGTCTTTTGTCTTTATGGACAAGGCTTTTACCTGACCGTAAACATCACTTCTTTCCTGCATTAAATCAAGAAAGTTTGAGTGCAGGGTATGGCTGATATTATAAAACGCACGGCGTTCAAGTGCTTTTTTCATAAAGTTTACACGGGTTTGCAGGTCGTGTGCAATTTCTTTTTCATCACGCTGAACATCCGTTATCGGCTGACCGAACTGAATTACAATGTTATTGAACAACTTTGGCAAAACTCTTGTCTTACCCCAGGCTTCAAATCCTCCTTTTATAGCAAACGGAACAATCGGACAATCTGCTTCTTTTGCCATTATCCCGACACCACGGTTGAATTTGCACAGATTTCCGTCCGGAGTAAATCTGCCTTCAGGGAAAATTATTACCGCTTCGTTTCCTTTGAGTTTTTGTACGGCAGCCTCGATTGCCTCAATACCTTTACCAAATTTTAACGGCAGAACATTATAATATTTCAGCAAATGTCTGACTATAGGAATTGTAAACGCAACAGGCCCTGTCACAAACCATAATTGTCTGTTGGTTGCCATCTGCAAAATGAAAGGATCAAGGTGTCCCGTGTGGTTGCCAGCCAAAATTACTTTGCCCTCTCTTGGAATATTTTCGGCACCTTCAACTTTGTAATTAAATAATAATAAGAATATATGCCCCAACGTTGCTTTAAGCAGGAAGTATCTGAAGTTTTTATCAAATACAAGAGCAATGAATGCCAAAGCTAATGATATTACTGCAATACCTTTAAATATATTTAACGGATTTATTATTGTTACCAAATTTGCAACGATATATGTTCCTGCCAGAAAACTCAAAGTGTTAAAGGTGAGCTGAAAACCGAAAATTTTACCCCTCATTCTATCCGGAGTAATCTTTTGCAAAATTGTATTAAGCATTACAAGAACAACTGCATCTGCCATTCCGATAGGAATTAACCAATACCACGCAGCACTCAATGTTCTGCATAACGGAGCCGTCACAAGCGCAATACACAACACAGTAAACCCACAGGCAAACAAGTGGATAGTTTTCATTATTCTCGCAAAATACAGGGCAGATACCATACCCAAAACTATTCCGACACCTAAAATTGTTCTCAAATAAGTTAAATCAGAAAATTCCAATTTATAATAATCGGTTATAAGTGCATTCAAGCCATTGGAAAATACCGCAACAATAAACTGCAAACAAATTGATAATAAGACTAAATATAACGCTTTTTTGTGTTTTTGCAGATAATTAAAAGCAACTTTGATATCGTTTCTGCCTTTTTCGGATTTCTGAACCTGTTGAGGAATAATAAATGAAATAAAACCGGTGAAAATTGCCGCAGCCAAATACATACCGCCCACAATCATATATGCCGTTTTATCTCCGAAAGTAATAAAGTAGTTTGCAATGAAAGCCCCTAAAAGCAGAGCAATCGCACCGATTGAGGTTGTTAATGCGTTACCGAATTTCAACTGGGAGCTTTTTACAACATTAGTCAGAGCTGACATTTTAGCCGGATAGAAAAACGCCGCACCTATTCCTAAAGCAAATGAAAATCCGTAGATTTCACCAATCGTGATACTTTTTAAACAATAAATAATTGCCGCAACAACAATCACCCTGTATAAACAACTCAAAGAAAGAATAGCTTTTCTTGAAAACCGGTCACATAATGCCCCCGAAAACGGACTCAATACGAATTGCGGTATTAAGAACATAAAAAACATTATCGCTATTGATTTTCCGATGCTTCCACCCAGTCCGATAATTGTTGATACAAGCAAAAACTGAACTATTGCATCCCCAAAATGAGAAAATATCTGCCCCAAAAACAGCTTATCAAACTCAAAATTAGCCAACGGCCCGAGTTTTCTTTTTATAACTTCCACTTATTTTTTCTCCCTCTTTTTTATATTTCTTTTATTATAATATCTTATAAAAGCCCCGAAAATCAAATTATTTACATATAATTTGCACCTTATAAAATTATTTGTGATATAATTTTGGAGTAAATTTTAGCCTTGGAAAAACTATGAGTAAAGAGAAAACAACTAAAGAAAAACCCAAAAAGAAGCTTGATAAAGAACAACTTATGAAAAGTTATCTCAGAGTCTTGCCATATTTTAAAAAGTATTGGTTCAGAACTGTTTTGGCTCTCGGGCTCGCTATACCAATCGGTTCTTTGGATGCAGTTATAGCACTGTCTTTAAAACCTTATATGGACGTTGTTATGATTGACAAAACCGTCAGATCCCCATGGTATATTCCGTTGCTGATTGTT
>JAFYDY010000097.1 GCA_017544545.1 bacterium | reverse complement strand
TTATATTTTCGTTTTACTCGTGAGCGTTGCCGTTTTATGCGAGGGCGAAAGAACTGCTTGTTTCACTTGAAACAAGCGTGGTTCGAAGACTCTCCATAATAAAATACAGACACCTGTTTGGTATCTGTATTTTATTCTCCCGGAGATGGATTCGAACCACCGTTAAAAGAGCCAGAATCTTTCGTCCTGCCGCTAGACGATCCGGGATTAAATTGTTTATAGAAAAATTATAACACCACAAAAATCTTTTACAAGCTATGATGTTAAATTTATATTAATATACTAAATGCTATGATATAATGAATTTATAAGACTAGTAGTTTAGTAAAGGAGATTTAATATGATTCCAATTTTTGATTCAAAACGTCAATATGCACAAATCGGTGCAGAGGCTGAAAAAGCAGTATGCGAAGTAATGAGAAGCGGCTGCTACATTTTAGGGCCAAACGTAAAAGCTTTGGAAAGTGAATTGGCAAGCTATATCGGCTGCAAATACACTGTTGCACTGAACTCAGGTACAGATGCTCTGCACGTTGCATTGAGAGCATTAAATATCGGAGCAGGGGATGAAGTTATTACAACAGCATTCACCTTCGTTGCAACTGCTGAAGCTATCGGCATGGTAGGTGCAAAACCGGTATTTGTTGATATCAATCCTGATACCTTCAATATTGACCCGAAAGCTATTGAAGCTGCAATAACACCAAAAACAAAAGCTATTATTCCGGTTCACCTTTACGGTCAGCCTTGCGACATGGATGCAATTATGGATATCGCTCACAGACATAATTTGAGAGTAATTGAAGACTGCTGTCAGGCAATCGGTGCTTTGTACAAAGGCAAAATGGTAGGTACCTTCGGCGATATCGGATGCTACAGCTTCTACCCGACCAAAAACCTTGGTACAATGGGCGATGGCGGACTTTGTACAGTCAATTCGGAAGAACTTCGTGACCACTTAATCGCATTAAGAAACCACGGTTCTATGGTTCGTTATCACAATGATGAATTGGGTGTAAACTCAAGATTAGACGAAATTCAGGCTGCTATTTTGAGAGTAAAAGCAAAACACATCGATGAATGGAACAAATCAAGAAGAGAACATGCCGCATATTACAACGAATTGTTCTCATCTTGCTCGGACGTTGTAACTCCAAAAGAATTGGATAATACATATTGTGTTTATCACCAATACACAGTTAAAATTCCTAACAGAGATGAAGTTCACAAAATGTTAGGTGAAGCAGGCATCGGCGCAATGCTTTATTATCCGATTCCGTTACACTTCCAGAAAGTTAATGCATGGCTCGGTATGGGCAAAGGCTCTCTGCCCCATACTGAAAAAGACACCGAATGTGTTATTTCACTTCCGATGTTCCCTGAATTAACAAAAGAAGAACAACAAACCGTTGCAAGCACTTTGATTTCCTGCATTGAAAAATCAAAATCCGCAATCGGTGTATAAACAATTAATTATAAATAAATACATAAAAAAATACTTCAACAATCGTTGAAGTATTTTTTTGTAACAAAAGAGCAATTCTTCATAAAAAAAATACTTTATATACACATAGGGGAAATGGGGATTTAGTTATATGAGCTCTTATGGAATTTTAATTACAAAATTGACATCACGGTTTGGCATAGTCTCTCGTAAAGCAGCAGTCCGTCTGGCAACAGAAACCGGCAAAAGAATAGTTGATACACAAAATACTCTCGGGAGAGCATTAAACAGCACCGACATTCAGGATGTTTTTAAACAGGTTTTACCTAAACGTTGCCGACCTAAACTTTTAACAAATCTCGAGGATGCTAAACCATATTTCAAAAAATTGAAAATGCCTGATGAAATGATAGAAGCACAACTGAAGGATGCTGCAGCAGCAGCCATACCCAATGGTTGTGGGAAAAGACCTATTTGGGTTCCTTTAGCAGATTTGGATAATAATACACAAATCGCTTCATTTACTGCTCATGAGCTTGAGCATGCACTGGAAATCAATAACAGAGCTATTAATAAACTAAAAAGACGGCTCGGGGTTCCTTTCCTCTTGTTAAAGGTGCTTACAAACAAAAATTTTCTTAAAGAAGTACAAGTTCTTGCGACTAAGACATCTGATCTGCAAATCAATCTGCAAAAGAAATTTTTACCACAAATGTTTGAAAAAACAATATCCGGCTATAATGCAACAATGAAAGGACAGCCTGAATACAAAGAAGCATTAAGAAATGCAATTGAAGAGGTAATCGATTCAGGTAGCAAAACAACCAGCAAAAAAGCTTATAATCTTTCAAAATCTGTTTTAGACATTGAAGCTCCTGCATACAAAGCAGGTGGAGAAGTCGAACGATATGCATACGAAATTGGTAAAGATGAATTTGCGCCTCAATCAGCAGTTTCAACAGTTTACGAAGATGCGAAAAGAGTTCTTCGTGAAGCTAAAATGTCATTCTTGAGAAATAAAAAAACCGGAAAGCTGCAATAAATAACCTATGTATAGTTTAAAATAATAACCAAACAAAAAGACCTTTCCAACGGATAACGGGAAGGTCTTTTTAGTTTCTTAGTTTTATACGAGGGTTATAGATTAGGTTTTCGTTTTATCCAATATTAATAAACTTGTGTGCATCTTTGGCAATATATGCACCGAGTCCGGTATTCGGATGAGAGAAAAGGTCATTTGGGTTATAACCTTTTATCTGATCTGTTTGTTTGCCCTGAAACAGAACCTGTAACATATTATATATTGGATTGTTCGGTAATGAATTTGCAACGGGAGAATCCGGATTAGGAACATTATTAAATCCCTGATCCATAAACTTAGTTCTTGCGTCTAAGCCTGTTGTATTCAGTTGTACTCCGTTGAATTGCATTCTGTTTCTTCCTTTTATGCCATTGTTTGCATACTAAAGCAGCCGCCTGAGGGGTTTCCTGCTTCGTTGTATGCGTGTAAGTTGCCGACTCCCGGGTGTGGGTAGAACTTTTTACCCTTAACCTCTATGCAGGAGTTCGGATCCATCATAGTATTTTGGTATGCGGCATTTACGTTCGGTTCCAGACCGATTGCATACCATATCGCTTCTATATTATTTTTGATAACACCAAATGTTGCACTGATAAGATTTCTCGTTTCTTCATCAGTTTTCTGTATACCTAAATCAACTTCAACAAATTTCGGATCTGTCGAAGCCGCATTACGGTTTACCATGTTGGTTGCTATCTTTGAATTGTCTATACCCATAGAATCATCCTTAGCTCTGTTCTTGTATATATAAAGTATATATAAATTAAATAATTGCCTTTTTAGAAAAAAATATGTTAATATATTGTTACAAAATAAAATTTTATTGGCTCAAGAAAGCACATATCTCTTTGAACAATAAAAAGTGTTCCTCGTTATAAAAACAAAGGAAAATAATGTGCAAAATTTCATAAAAAAAACAATTATAATAGGGGCTATAGCAATACTCAGCTGCTGCAGCAGTTTTGCTCTTGAAGATATCAAAGTAACGGAAGGCGCAGTACTGAACCTGAGAGATTGTATTACAATTGCCCTCAAAAATAACCCCAATATCAAAAACGCAAAGTATAATTACGATATTTCAAAGTCGAACGTTAATCTTGCAAGATCGGAGTTTTTCCCCACTCTTGGCTACGGAACCGGCTGGAATTATAATGCCGTTAATCAAAGAAGACTATCTTCCGACACACACAACTACAATGTTGAAGCAACTTTAAATCAGCTGTTATTCAATTTTGGCAGAACAAATGCCAATATTAAGATGCAAAAATTCTACTTAATTGCCGACGAATACACATTTAACAATATCGTAAGACAAACTATTTTTGATGTTAAACAAAGATATTATGAAGTTTTGGCAGCACGTGCCACAACTATTATTAACCAGGCATATGTTGATATTAACGAAAGAAACTATCTCAGGACGAAGGCGTATTTTGAAGAAGGAATAAAATCCAAAATTGATTTGGTTAATGCTGAAGTTACCTGGAGTGATTCAAAGATAGGTCTTGTGAAATCCGAAAATGCCTTCCAGGTTGCTTTGGTAAACCTCAATAACGCAATGTATTTAAAAGATGCACCGGCATATTCAATATCAAACAAAGAAGGTTACACCATCCAAGATAGTATTGCTCCGGTTGATTTAACCAATATTTCAAATGAAGAGGATGAAAATATTGCACAGATTCCCGTAAACAACGTACAGGATGCAAAACTGATGTCCTCTGTAGAAAAACTTGAAATGCTTTCACCTGATTATAATGTTGAAGAATTTCCGTACACCTTTGAAGAATGTATTGATATGGCGTACAAAAATCGTGCAGACCTGAAAGCATACACCTCAACACTTGACGCTGTTAAAGCAAATCTTTTGTATGTTAAAAGAAATTATTATCCGTCAATTTCTGCTTCAACTGGTTACGGATACAGAGATTTGAACAGAACAAACTCCTTTAATGTCGGAGTAAATCTTTCCGGTTCATTGAATCTTATGAACCAAAAATCACGTGTTGATGTTGCCAAAACGCAGGTGCAAATCGCTGAAAATTCACTTGACAAATTAAATCAGGACATCTATTTTGAAGTCCAAAACGCATATATTAATATGGTAGAACTTGAAAAACAAATTCCGTTAACAGCTGTAAAAGTACGTCAGACAAAGGAAAATTACGAACTTGCAGAAGGCAGATACTATGTCGGATTAGGCGACTATATTGAACTGCAGGATGCAAAAGTTAATTATAATAATGCACAACGTTCATATATTGAGACTATTCTAAGATACAACGTAGCAAGGGCAAATCTTGAAAGCGTTATCGCAATGCCTCAGCCGGTAACACTAACAATAGATGAAGCCGTTGGTAAAAAAGTTAAAACTAACAAAAAGGGAAAAAGTAATATGAAACTTGAAAATGATGAATGGAAAGAGAAGTATCTTAAAAAACGCTACATAATCCCGGCAGCGCTGATTCTTGCGATTGTAGGTTTGGTTGGATACAACCACATAAAAATTCACAAAGTAACCTACGAAACACAGGAAATTCGTAAGTGCACAATAACCGATATCGTTGAAGCATCAGGTACAATAAATCCTGTAAACACGGTCAGTGTCGGCTCAACTGTATCAGGGCTTATGAAAGAAATTTATGTTGATTACAACTCAGAAGTCAAAAAAGGTCAGCTTTTAGCTCAGATTGACCCTGCTAATTTTCAGGCTTCCGTTGATCAAAATCAGGCACAAATTATAAATGCAGAAGCAAATTTGGCAAGATTAAATGCGGAATTAGCCTTCTCGGAAAAAACATATAACCGTTATAAAAACCTGTACGCAAAAAACTTTATTGCACGCAGCGAGCTTGATCAGGCTGAAAGTGATTATATGGCTAAAAGAGCTTCACTTAATGCCCAAAGAGCAACAATCGCACAGGCAAGAGCTAATTATAACACTGCAATGACGAACCTTGGCTACACAAAAATTATTGCACCTGTTGATGGTACGATTATCAAACGTGCAATAGACGTAGGGCAGCCGGTTGCCGCAAGTTTTCAGGCTCCCGAATTATTCACTATTGCACAGGATTTGACCAAAATGCAAATTGAAGTTAATGTATCGGAAGCAGATATCGGTAACGTTAAGGAAGGACAGGTTGCCCAATACACACTTGACGGGTACCCGGACAGCATTTTCCACGGAAAAGTTACTCAGGTCAGACTTGATTCCACAACAACATCAAACGTTGTAACTTACACAGTTATCGTAAGCGTTGAAAACGAAGACCTCAAATTAAAACCGGGAATGACAGCTAACGTATCAATTATTACAAAACAAAGTAAAGATGTAATGTGTGCGCCATCAATTGCACTGAAATTCACGCCGGATATCAACGGCCCGAAATATCAAAACCAGGGGATTTGGATACTAAAAGGCTCTGATCCGGAAAGATTCGATGTTGAAACAGGCGCAAGCGATGAATCAAATGTTGAAATTATATCAAAGAAAATAAAACTCGGCGATAAAGCCATAATTGGTTCAACCGGCGGTGCCAAAAAGAAAACAGGTATGCAGGGTAACGGAATGAAACGCCGCGGCGGCCCTCCGGGAATGTTCTAGGGAGGGGTGAATTTTGCTGCCAATCTTAGCAAAATTTGTTCTGCCCATGTATCACTGAGGTAAATATTACAATGGACTTAATAGAAGTAAGACACGCAATAAAAACTTATCAGACAGGAGAAGACTCCTTTAATGCTTTGGATGATGTTTCATTGAAGGTTAAAAAGGGTGAGTTTTGTGCGATTATGGGAACATCCGGTTCCGGCAAATCTACTTTTATGAATATGTTGGGAACACTTGACAAACCAACCTCGGGAGAATATTACCTTGACGGAGAGGATATGATACACCTGCCGTCAGATGAACTCGCAATGGTTCGCTGCGAAAAAATAGGATTTATTTTTCAGGGTTTCAACCTGATATCCAGAACTTCTGCACTTGATAATGTGTGTCTGCCAATGATTTATAAAGGTATTCCGGAAGAAGAGAGAATTGAACGGGCAAAATGGGCGTTAAAAATTGTCGGGCTTGAAAACAGGGAAGACCATATGCCAAACCAGATGTCAGGCGGTCAGCAGCAGCGTGTTGCAATTGCAAGAGCGATAGTAAACGATGCACCTTTGATTCTAGCAGACGAACCGACAGGTAACTTAGATACAAAAACGAGTATTGAGGTTATGGAATTTTTTGTCCGGCTTAATGAAGAAATGGGCAAGACAATAGTTGTTGTAACTCACGAACCGGATATTGCGGAATATACAAAACGTGTTGTTAAATTCAAAGACGGCAAGGTTGTACTTGATATGCCAAAGACCGAATGGGTAAAACAAAGAACAAGGGAAACCTAGAGGTAAACAAATGCTTGATTTTAAATCAATATTCAAAATGGCGACCATATCGCTAAAAATAAATAAAATGCGATCAATGCTCACAAGTCTGGGTATAATCATAGGTGTAAGTGCCGTAATCATTATGCTTGCAGTAGGTTCCGGCGCAAGCAAAAAAATTGCATCAGATATGGATTCTATGGGAAGCAACCTGCTTATGATACGTTCGGCTTCTGCCAAATCAGGCGGTGTCAGAATGGGTGCCGGCTCCCGTCCCACACTTACTCTCAAAGATGCAGAAGCTATTGAAGCAAAAGCCCGTGGGGTACTTGCAGTTGCCCCATATTCAGCAGAAGGGAAACAACTTACACACGGAAACCAAAACTGGTCTACAACCGTCGGCGGCACAACAATGCCATATTTTATGATAAGAAATTACGAAATTGAATCAGGCAGAGGCTTCTTAAAAGAAGATAATAAAAACAGCACAAAAGTTGCAATAATCGGGCAAACCGTTTCAACAGAGCTTTTTGGCGACGTTGATCCGATAAATAAAATCATTCGTGTAGGCAACGTACCATTTAAAGTCATAGGACTTTTGAAAGCCAAAGGTTCAAGCGGGATGGGACAAGACCAGGATGATTTGATTTTTATTCCTATCACAACAGCTCAACGCAAGGTTTTCGGAACAGATTTTCCCGGAACCGTCAGTATGATTGCCGTAAAAGCTCAGAGCGAAGATGTTTTGGGTATAGCACAGGAAGACATAACAGATATATTAAAATCCCGTCATAACATCGGGAAAAATCAGGATAACGATTTTGAAATCCGTAATTTAGCCGAAATGCAGGAAACAATTAAATCTACGACCAAAACAATGTCACTTCTGCTCGGTGCAATTGCAGGAGTTTCACTGATTGTCGGTGGTATCGGTATTATGAATATTATGCTTGTATCCGTAACAGAAAGAACGAAAGAAATCGGTATAAGAATGGCGATTGGTGCAAAAGCATCGGATATCAGAATACAATTTTTGATAGAATCGTTCCTGTTATCAATGGTGGGAGGCATGGTCGGAGTCTTCATTGGGATTGGGGGCGCCCATTTAATGCACGCACTGGCAGGTATGAATATCGCAATTACAGCAGAATCAATACTTTTATCTTTGGGATTTTCTGCAGCAATAGGTATAGGCTTTGGGTATTACCCCGCCTATAAAGCATCACTACTCAACCCGATAGATGCGCTGAGATATGAATAAGAATCCCTGCATAAGCGGTCAAAATCATAACAAATTCTTATAATGCTCGTTGTAAAATTCTTCAAAGCGATCTTTCAAAATCGCCTGACGGCATTTTTTTACAAAATTCAGCAAGAATTGAATGTTATGAATTGACAAAAGAGTTGATGCAGTTGCTTCCTGACATTTCCAAAGATGCCTGATATACGCTCTTGAATGATTTCGGCATGCATAACAATCACAGCCTTCAACAAGCGGCGCATGGTCATCTTTAAATTTTTCATTTTTGATATTTGCTTTGCCGTTCCAAGTAAAAAACGAACCGTGACGTGCGTTACGGGTTGGCAAAACACAATCAAACATATCGACACCGGCTTTTATACCATCTAACAAATCCTCCGGAGTACCGACTCCCATAAGATAACGAGGTTTATTCTGTGGCAATAAAGGTGCCGTAAATTCTGTAAAATGCTGCTGAAGGTCTTTGGGTTCGCCGACACTGACACCACCGATTGCATACCCGACGGCATCAAAAGAAGAAATAACCTTTGCACTTTCAGCTCTCAAATCATCAAAAAACGCACCCTGAACAATAGGGAAAAGTGCCTGTTTGGGGTTAGTTTTAGCCTTAAAACATCTTTCAAGCCATCTGTGAGTACGCTCCATAGCAGCCTTTGCCGTATCATAATCACAAGGATAAGGTGCACATTCATCAAACGCCATAATAATATCTGCGCCTATATCCTGCTGAATTTCCATAGAAACCTCAGGAGATATAAAATGTTTTGTACCATCCTTCGGATCACGAAATTCAACACCGTCTTCGGTTATTTTTCTTAAATGCGCTAAAGAAAACACCTGAAACCCGCCGGAATCAGTCAGAACGGGTTTATTCCAATTCATCCAGCCATGGATTCCACCAAAATCTCTTATCCTTTTTGTACCGGCTCTCAAATACAGATGGTATGAATTTGCCAAAATAATCTGCGCACCGGTCGCTTCAATCTGGTCGCAAGTCAAAGATTTTACGGCAGAATTTGTACCGACAGGCATAAATATCGGAGTTTCAATAATTCCATGCGGAGTTTTGAAAACACCTGCTCTTGCACCTGTTTTTGAATCCGTATGTACTAATTCGTAACTAAAATAATCTTTTTCGTTCATAAATTTAATTTTGCCCTAATCGGCATCAAGACTTTCTA
>JAFYDY010000096.1 GCA_017544545.1 bacterium | reverse complement strand
GCATTGAGCATATCCCAGCCGTTATATGTCCAGAACTTAAATCCGTTTGAATTGTCCAAAGGATAACCGGTTACGGTGTCTTCAAGCCCGCCTGTTGCTCTGACAATCGGCAATGTGCCGTATCTCATAGCAATAAGCTGACTCAAGCCGCAGGGCTCAAATTTAGACGGCATAAGGAAGAAATCACTTCCTGCATAAATCAGATTGGCAAGGTCGTGGTCATATCCGACATAAGCTCTCAGATTTGAAGTATTATTGGAAAGCCAAATCATAAGGTTTTCGTAATCCTTGTCGCCGCTGCCCATAAATACAAAATCGGCATCGAGTTTCTGGAGTTCATCCTGCATATCTCGGATAAGGTCAATACCTTTTTGCCCAACAAGGCGTGAAATCAAAGAAATAAGAGGTCTGTCGGGGTTATATTTCAGCCCGAAATATTTGCAAACTGCTTTTTTATTTTCTTCTTTCGCTTTTTCAAAGTTTTTCGCATCATAGTTTTTAGCGAGTGCCTTATCTGTTTTGGGGTTATAAACGTCATAATCAATTCCGTTCAGGATGCCTCTGAGTTTATAAGTGATACCTCTGAGTGTATAATCCATATTTTCGCCGTATTCGGAGCCCAAAATTTCTCTTGAATAGGTCGGAGAAACTGCTACAACTCTATCGGAATAAAGAATTGCACCCTTCATCCAGTTTACTCTGTTATAGTGTTCGCAACCCCATTGGTTGTAAACAATATCTTTTCTCATATTTGCAAAATCCAAAACATCCTCAAACCAAACCCCTTGGTATGCAAGGTTATGGATTTCAAATACACATTTTGTATGTGAATAAAATTCATCAAATTTATAATTTGAATGCAGATACAACGGAATCATTGCTGTGTGCCAATCGTTTGCGTGGATTATATCCGGTCTGAAATTCATTGCTTTGGCATATTCCATAACTGCAAGAGAGAATGAGATATATCTTTCGTGTTCATATCTGGGGTCTAAATATTTTGGATAAACTTCATTGAAACAAGTGAAATACCAGTCATTTTTTACAAAATAGACATCAATGTTTGTTCCCGGAAGTTTGGCGGTATAAAGACTGAACTTTTGCGGCTGATTCCCGAAAGTGAGCCATATGTTGTAATTAGGAATCTCTTTAATCCCGTATTTTACTTCATCAATACAGCCGTGAAGCGGGGTAAAAATTACAATCTGGGCATCTTTTTCCAATTCTTTCGGCAGGCTTCCGACAACGTCAGCTAACCCTCCGGCTTTGGAAAACGGTGCTACTTCGGCAGATGCAAATAAAATCTTCATTTTTCCTCTCTTTCTGATCAATATACGTACGTGTACTATATTTTCACAAGAGCATTTTTATTTTTATTTCGGATAGTTTAGAATTTTTACCCTTCTGAGAAGAATTCGTTGGGATCTACTACATCGGCATCATCTTGTGTAAAACTATTCTCAGGTTCGGGTTCGCTCTCAATTATTTCGGGATTATTATCAGCTGTTATATTTTCATCAACAACTTCTCTAGCAGCATTTTCCTCCAGAATTTTACGAATGTCAATATTTAAATTGAAATTAATTCCATGTTTTTGAACAATTTTTGATGCCTGATCCATACAAATCTGTGCCTGGTCTTTAGATTTGGAGCACATCAGAACCGTATACATATTAACTTTATTTAACAATGTCATATAATCGCTGAGAACTCCGTTTTTCTCCATAAGAATATCAGAATTGTTCAATACACCATAGGCAAGATCAAACTTGCCTTCTTTGATATTCAGGATACTTAACACGTACCAGGCGATGTGGGTAACGGAATTCATACCTTTTAATTTCGCATATTTAATAATCTTATAAATGATAGCATTAGCTTTTCTGAACGAATTCAGCTGAATATAAGCATAACCTATCATCAAATCCGCAAACAGTTCAAACGGGAACAGCAGGGATGCTCTTGAGATAAGTTTTGCCTTATAGATTTCCTGAGCAAATTCGTTAGGTTTATTTTTGAAATGTACAAATGCATTTATTATGTGGAACAGAATTCCCGAGAACATATCGCTGCCTGCCATAGACTGCTTAATAGAAACAGTTTGACCTTTGAGCAGATTTTGCAGCTGAATGAATATGTCATAGGATTGCGGAAGGAACGGAAGGAGTTTTCTTGTAACATCCAAAAATTCCTGAGCATCTTCTTTCATTGTCAGAACGCTGACCAATGCTACATAGCCTGCACATTCTGTCACAAGCATTATAAATTCTTCTTTTGAAACTATTGAATTGTTGTAATTTATTGCATTTAATTTTTCGTTATCAAGTACGTTGAGTACGTTATATCCGATATCCAGACAATCTTTCAGTGCGCCCATACTGAACAGTATTTTTACATATATAACTGACATCAGTAAGAAATTCAGATTGAAATCGGGAGCTGTCGGATCTATTGAAGATTTATCCATTGAGGACATTACACTGTGAGTAAGGTTCATTGCATAGAGATAATCTCCGTGGAACATTGCTCCTTCAATCATTTTGGTGCACAGATTGATATATTTGTCGCCCTGACCTATATTTTGCAGATTTTTAAGGGTTTCTTCCGCCAAATCTCTTGTTTCGTCAGGGTCATATTCAAACATATTGTTTGCAACATTTTCGTACAGGGTATTTTTGTATTTGCCCAAATCTTCTTCCGGCCAGTCTTTTGCATATTTATCAAGTGCCTTCAGAATTTCTGAAGAACAATTCAGGTATGATGCAAAATCTCCCATTGATAAATTTATATTTGCCAGACTTTCCCATTCAAGTATAACCTTTTCTCCGTTTTGCTGAACGTCATAGAGATATGCTTTAACAGGGTTTGGCATATTTTCAACAAATATTTTTTCAAATAAATCGTTTGCAATAGCACGTATCTGATCCGTTGTAAGAACTTCAAGCAGACATTTTCTCAAAATATTGTAGTTAGAGAAGAAGATGCAATTGTTATAAGAATAGATGTAGCCCATTCCTGCCAGTTTTTCCGCAATTTCTTCCCAGCCATCAAATTCAAGAGAATTTATTGTGTTTTCATCCACTCTCGTACCTAACAGAACGAGGGTAGTTAAGAATTTTAGTGTTTTTTCATCATCTTTTAACAAATCCAGACGACGTTTTACCAGTTTATCAAGACCGGACGGAATAACGATTGTTTTTGGATTAACAAGCATTATTGTATTTTCGGTAAATTCATAAACCTCGGATTCTACCAGATATTGCAGTGCAAAATCAAGGAACAGCGTACTTCCGTATGCATATTTTGCAATCCTCTGGAAATAAAAATCATTTAAAACGTTCTTATACAAATCAACATTTTGTGCAACTATTGTTTCAAACGGGGTTGAAGTCAGTGCAACTTCCGTGTAGTAAGGTCTTGATAACAGGAAGTGCATTTTCTTATGTAATGAGTATTCTCTGTCGTAAGAAATCAAATAGCTTACATTTAAATCTTCAAGATGATCAAACATCTGTTCTAGTACAAACAGAGAACTTGAATCAATTTTTTCAAAGTTTTCAATGTAAATAAGAGTATTCGGAATTGCCTGCAGCAAAGCTAAGAAGACATCGCAATATTCCGCTCTTGTTTCTTCCATATTCTGCATTGGACGTTCGGTCAGGGTAACCAAATCTTTTACAAGTCCGGAATTGTCAATCTTATTAAACATTGAAAAATCGTTTTTGTTAAACAATTTTTGAGAAACCGTATATTCAAAAATTGATGAAATCATATCTCTGAAGAACGAATACGGTGAATATTTCATATCATCGTGACAGGTAATCGGAATAACATTGTCGTATAATCCCAATTCATCAACTGCAGATAATAATTTCAGCGTATACGGCTGATAAATATCTTTTGCCCTGATTGCGAGAACCCCTTTTGGCACTTCCTGAAGGGTTTTTGTGACACAATCAAGTACATTTATGCTTTCTGTCCGTACAAATTCACAGTTAATTTCTTCAAACTTAATCATTTCAATATCATAAATCTGGTCATCTGTGAGTTCGTTCGCTTCTTTGAGTGTTTCTTGGGTAATTTCTGCCTGAGCATCAAGTCCTGTTTGTACGAAGTTCGGAATTTCAATTTCGTCCTCGTGCTCTTTGATTGCTTCTTCTCTCAAAATATCGTTAATATGGACAAATTCCTTCAAATCCATTTCATAAAATCTTTTCATAACTCCTTCAACCAAAACGGAGTTCAAAGATTCCATCTTGTAATGTCCCTGATAAACGTCATAAAAACTTTCGTCGGTTATAACTTGGAAAGAATCCAAAGCTCTCATTTCTTTCGGAGAATTCTGATAGACCATATTTGCCTGGAATTTGGTATCAATATCATATGGGTTTTTGTCAGCATTTCTTTTCATAATTGAAAAGTTGCATTTTAAAGCCACATTTTTCTTTTTCAGGAGTTTAACGTTCATCTTGGTTACGATATTCAATAGGTCTATGGTTGCCTGAATTGCGGCATTTGCGGAGGCCGTCAGGGTATATTCTTTGTTAAATCTGATAATGTAAATTTCGTTATCTACAATTTGGCGTCTTACGCCTATGGATTCACAATATCCGTGTATAAGTTTATCAAAATTCTTTCTGAACTTTTCATAAAGTTTATTTGAATCAAAGTTAGCTTTGATAATATCACTGTTAGGAAAGTCTATTCTTACAACGGCAAAACTTTCAAAATTGGATTCATTTTGAACTGCACTTATTTCGTTGTCATATCCGCATTTTACGCATTTTCTGTTTTTAAGCAGGTTTACTTTACCGCATTTGTGGCATTTTGTAACCAAAATCTCACCGCAGTTTTTACATACGTTTTTATCATTTATTGTGCGGCAAACAGGGCATACGATTTTGAGTACCTTTTTACAGTTAGGGCACACCATCGCACTTTTGCTTATTTCCGCTCCGCATTTAGGACATTCCATAGTACTACCATTATATCATAGCATCCTATTTTGCAACTAATACAAAAGGAGGATATTTCCCAATATTAAATTTTATGCTAAAATATTGCTATGAGTATTATTGCAGATGATAACGATTTTAAAACGGCTACAGAAAAAAAAGAGAAAAATCCTGTTATAAAACCGGAAGAAATTGAGGCTGACAGGAATTTTGAAAACAGTATACGTCCAAAGACTTTTGACACTTATATCGGTCAGTCGGGAATAAAGGATACTCTAAAAATAACAATTCAGGCTGCAAAAAAAAGAAATTTACCGTTGGATCATTTGCTTTTTTACGGGCCTCCGGGGTTGGGGAAAACCACATTGGCAGGGGTTATTGCGGAAGAAATGGGCGTTGATATAAAAATTACCTCTGCTCCGGCACTTGAAAGACCTCGTGATATTATAGGAATTTTAATGTCGCTCAAAGAAGGGGAAATCCTTTTTATTGACGAAATTCACCGTCTGAACAGGGTAACTGAGGAGATTCTGTATCCGGCAATGGAAGATTTTTATCTTGATATGACGACGGGTAAAAGTCAGACCGTAAAGACCTTGAGGGTTCCTTTGCCGAAATTTACACTGATTGGTGCGACCACAAAAGCCGGCGAATTGTCAGGGCCGTTGAGAGACAGATTTGGGATAATTCACAGACTTGAATTTTATTCGGATGATGAACTTGCACAGGTGATTGAGCGCACAGCCGGAATTTTGGAAATAGAAATTGATGAAAGCGGAGCTTATGCTATTGCAAAACGCTCACGAGGAACTCCGCGTATTGCAAACCGTCTTGTAAAAAGAGTTAGCGATTATGCTCTGGTGAAACACAACGGTAAAATTACCGAAAGTATTGCGAATATATCTCTTGATATTTTAAAAATTGATGAATACGGGCTTGATACAACCGACAGAAATCTTTTAAAACTTATTGTTGAAAAATATGACGGTGGGCCTGTCGGCATTGAAACAATCGCAGCTGCGATAGGGGAAGATGTCAGAACAATAGAAGATGTCTGCGAGCCGTTTTTGCTGCAGGCAGGGCTTTTGCAAAGAACTCCCCGTGGCAGAAAAGTTTCCCCGGAAGGTTACAGACATCTGGGGTATAAAATCAGTGTATCAGATCAACAAAGCCTGTTTTAATTAGCCTGCAACGAGTTGTGCAAGAAGTTCAGGGAACTTGTTAATTAACGCATCCGCAAATTTTTCCGTATCAATTTGAGTAATAACAATGGCGAGCAAGTCCTGAGGCAATTCCTTCATCATTTTTTCAAGGTATTCCGGTTTAATTACTCTCATACCTTTGATTGTTTCGTCTTTGTCACGCTCTCTGTTAATCATGTGAGTGTAGGCGTCTGTGTCAAATTTTTCGTATAATTTGTTTTCCTGATTTGTGAGAATAAATGTCAATTGTCGTTTTTGAGTCGGCTGAAGATTTATGATTGCATTTTTGTAATCAAGATCTCCAAAACTTGCGATTTGTCTTATCAAATCACCTGAGCCGCCTTGTGCTTCTTCCCCTGTTATGCTTTCAATAATTTGCTGCAAATACATTTCAGGAATGTACTGCAAAGCTTCCAACAACTTGTCTTTGTCC
This sequence comes from bacterium, assembly GCA_017544545.1. Taxonomy (GTDB): domain Bacteria; phylum Cyanobacteriota; class Vampirovibrionia; order Gastranaerophilales; family Gastranaerophilaceae; genus Zag111. Next base: position 1,852 of record JAFYDY010000096.1, on the reverse strand, counting down.
ATATCTGTACCGGTTAAAAGTCGGTCGAGTTCTTTTTCTGGCATGTATTCTATAACCTGCGATTCAGAGAACAGCTGGAATACGGTTTTTAATAACTCTTCTTTAGGAATTTCTTTGAGCATATCCAGTAAGCTTGCCTGAGTGAAGAAATTAAGACCTTCTACCAAATCTTTTGTTTCAAGTTTTGGTATAAGTTTTTCCAGTTGTGAGGAGGTCATTGCACTCAAAATTGCGAGTTTGTTTTCAGGATCAGCAAGCTGGAACAGTTCAATCAGTGTGTTTACGTCAGTAAACATGTCGGCTGCCATTTTTACGGCAACCTGATTGCCTGCGGCAGCTTCTGCTTCAAGGATTTCCTCAATGGTTTTGTCCTTGTATTCCTCCATTCTTGATGGCGGAATATTCAACCGCAATATGAGATAATCTAAATCTGTATTAATTTTAATTGACATTAAACGACCTCAAATTCTCTCTTAAATATATTAACGTATTTTTTATAGTGTATTTTCAGTGTTAATAAAATATGTTACAAAAAGTAATATTTAAAAATTGAGAGAATAAAAAGTCTGAAAATTTGGTGAAAATATTAACTATTGTAAAATTTCTCCGGATTTTGTAAAAAATCTTAACGAAAAATACTTTATATATATAAGGGAAATAATATAAGGAATTGGGATTATGAGTTTCGATGTAAATGTTGGAAGATCACAACCAATAATCAAAGCGGCAGCTAATATGAACAATGACGGCGGCAGCGGTGGCAACACCGGTTATATGATGAGTGGACGTCGTAAAAAAGATGCAAATCCGTTCGGAAGTGTTTTCGCAAACGAAGAAGAAACAGATGTTTTCCAATTATCATCCAAATTGCCAAAAACTCAGGAATATCCGCAAGAACAGGGTTCTTGGCTTCAGGGATTGATTAACAAAATTGTAAAATAGGACTTGGAATGTAATTGTGAAGATCACCGTAATTTGTTATTGCGGTGATTTTGTGGTTGTGTTAGTATCAAATAGAAAGCTATAGAGAGGTGTCCGAGTGGCTTAAGGTGCAATCTTGGAAAGGTTGTGTGGGAGCAATTCCACCAGGGGTTCGAATCCCCTCCTCTCTGCCATAAAAATCCCGTGTATTTGCACGGGATTTTTATTATGCAGAAAGGGGTGATTCTCACCCGAGAGTTTGCTCTCGTCGTCGCAAACTCTCGGGTTCAGCCTCGTTCCTCGGCATACAGAATTGTTGCCGTTCGCATTCCATATGCTCACGGACAATTCTTGCAGACTCCCCTCCTCTTTGGAATTATTAAAATCTTAATAAATTATTGTTCATTCGATTTAATTCCAGGTTTATATTACTGTTTATATTCTGAAGGTGAAAATTTTGTTGATTTAAATTATTGTTGATATTTCGCAAACTATAATTTTGTTGATCTAGATTGCTATTAATGTTTTTAAGACTGTTATTTATCAATACTTGGTTATAGTTTTGTTCTCTTTGCAATTCAATCATTCTTTCAGTTTGTAACAATATTGCTTGTCGATACAAGTTTTCTTGACGCATTTGTTCTTGTTGAATTAATTGCTGGTTTAAAGTATTTTGTTTGGATATTATAGATGTGAAGCAGGCAGATAAATCATCTCCTTTATAATTTTGAATGCAGTTGTTTGTCGCTTTGTAAAACATATCTTGTCTATTAATCCAATACTTATCACTTCCATAGGACATAACAGGTGATATGATATCTATCCAATTAGGATATTCAATATATTTTTTTGAATCTTTAACAGCATTTTGAATTTTTAATTGCTCAATAGCAGCGATAGTGTTGTTTATTTGAAAAACGATTGCCTTACT
>JAFYDY010000013.1 GCA_017544545.1 bacterium | reverse complement strand
TTACAGGTAGGACAAAGTATAGATAACAACAAAGTAAGACTGGACTTTCGCAAAAGCCCTTCAAATCCGTCTAATCCTCCATCTTATATAATTGAAAAAGACAAGGCTGATGAATTTGTAAGCAGGTATAATAAGCAGGAGGATCGATTATCAAGGGGCATAAATTTTGCCGTTGCGACATTTGCTGTTGTCGGCTGGGGCGTAAGTATATGGAAAAAATCGCTGAAGATGGCGTTGTTGTGGGTGCCTTTGGGAATTTTGGCAGGCCTCGGAATTGGAGCAATGTTTTCTGCTCACAGAAAAAACAATTTGATGGACAAATATCAGGTTAGGGAGTATTCTGTAAGAAGTTATTTTTAGGAGTAATAAAAAAGAATGGCGAATTTTACACCGAGCACAGATGAAAGAGAGGGAATGATTATTTTAGGAATAATTATTTTTTACGTGCTTTTGGTTGGGTTTGTCATATTCTTATGGGTTTTGGGCAGAATGTCTCAGACGGTGATGTTATGTGCGGCGAGTGTAATCACTTTGATTTATTTGCCAAGATTTTTAATAATAAATAAGATTCATAAAAAAGACAGGATAAGAATTTCAGAAAGCTCAATATTTGTGAATGATAAAGAAATATCCTTTAATGAAATAGAAGATTACAGGGTGTGGGAGGGAAAACCTCAGGTTGTGTTTGCAATGAGTAACAATCTTGTGGTATATAAAGACGCAAAATTTTTATTAAAATTAAGATCAAAGTCAGAGCCTGTCGGATTTTATGCAATAGGCACCGAGAAGATAAAGCTCTTGAAAGAGTTTTTTGACAGTATATTATAGGAATATAAATCAAAAGGAGAAGTGTCCGAGCGGTTTAAGGTGACGACCTCGAAAGTCGTTGTGGGGGAAACTCCACCAAGGGTTCGAATCCCTTCTTCTCCGAATTTTATCTTGCTTTTTAGTTGTTAAAATTTGTTTATTCCTCTGTAGTATCATCTATGCTGAAATATATATTCAGTGTCAGTGGGCTGTTATGGGTCTTCCCTATTGCAAAACCTGCACACTTAAATTCACCGTGTATTTTGCTCCAGATACGAATTTTTTCAAGTTTTTCTTTTATTGCTTCATTATCAAATGTCTTTATGAGTCCGTCGTATGTGTTATTGAAAAATTGAAAATAGATTTTATGTTTCTGAGGATAGTTTTCGTTATAATCTATTCCCTCCATTATCATGTGGACATCGCAATTTTTTATAGCGGCTTCTGCGTATGGAAGAAGTTTCTGAAATTCAGGTATAGTACAATTTTTCAGATATTCGAGATAATATTTGTCGCAAAAAAGGTCTTCATACCCTTCCAAAATCTTGTTATACCAATAACATTTCAGAGTTTTTATTTCGTTATTTTCATCTGCAATATAACCTAGAAAATATAAAGAAGCGTAGTCAAAGCCTTCATCAAGTCTGTTTTTCATTTTTGAAAAATCAAGTATTTCTTTTTTGTATTTTTTAAAGAAACATACATTGTTCTCTAACCCGTCAAATAGTGCATTCATATTATCGTTATTTCTATTTGATGATAACCCGATATAACATCTTTTATGTTTGTTATTGTCACTGTCAGGTGCAATTGTTACGAAACGAACTACATCCTTTTCGTATAACCAATTTATTAGTGGAAAATCAGAACTTTTATCATTGCCATGTGCGTTTCTGTAATATATTTTGAATGCGAAGTCTTTTTCAGTGTCGATACCAATATTTATTCCGAAATAATCGGCTGATTGAGAGTTTATGTTCTCTATAACTTCCTTAGAGAATGTCATAGATATCTTATTGTCTATTTCATTATCTGAATTTAAAATCATATGTTTTATCCTTGTTCTGAATTGAAATCCATTTTATACTGAAGTGCCTGCATCAGATGTGTCTGCGAAATATTTTCTTCTCCGTTGAGGTCGGCAATTGTTCTTGCAAGTTTCAGTATTCTGTCATACTTTCTGCCGGACAGTTGATATTTTACTATCGCAACCTTCATTAATTCTTTTGATTTTTCATCAATTTGGCAATATTTTTTTATAAGTTCGGTATTTAATTCCGAATTTGTTAAAATCCCATCGTTTTTATATCGGGCAACCTGAATTTGTCTTGCTTTTACAACTCGTTGTCTGATTGTAGCGGAATCTTCTTCATCCTCTTTTGCCGCCAAAAGTTCAGCCGGAGTTAATCTCGGGACATCAATCTGTATATCAATTCTGTCCAATAGTGGCCCTGACAGTTTTGCACGATATCTGCTAATTTGAAAATCGGAGCAGGTGCATTGTTTTTCTCTATCGCCTAAAAATCCGCAAGGGCATGGGTTCATCGCACCAAGCAGCATGAACTTTGCAGGATATCTGATAGAATGTTTGGCTCTTGAAATTACGATTTCACCATCTTCTAACGGCTGTCTTAAAACCTCCAGTACCTGTCTTGGAAATTCTACCATCTCGTCAAGGAATAAAACACCTCTGTTTGCGAGGGTAATTTCGCCCGGTTTTGGGGTGCTGCCCCCTCCGATAATTCCGTTTGCAGATGCCGTATGGTGAACCGGTCTGAATGGACGTTTTGTCATAAGCGGTTCTTCCGGTGATAAAAGTCCGCAAATACTGTATATCTTTGTTAATTCTAACGCTTCTTCAAGTTCAAGCGGCGGAAGAATAGATGGGAAACATTTTGCCATTAGGGTTTTTCCGGAACCGGGAGAACCGGTCATTAACAGATTGTGCCCTCCGGCTGCTGCAATCTCTAAGGCTTTTTTGGCTTTGCTTTGTCCTTTTACATCTTTGAAATCATAAGTATATTCCTGAGTGTTCATGGTTTCAAGATATTGACGGGTGTCAATTTGCGTTTGGGGTAATTTTGTCTGCTCAAAGTGATTAACAACATCAACAAGATGGTTTGCCCCAAAAACATTTACTTCTCCGTTTAGTGCAGCCTCTTTGGCGTTTGCGCTCGGAACTATGACATTTTTAATTCCGGCATCTTTCAATCCTAAAACCAACGGCAAAACGCCCGGAACTGATCTTATTGCACCGTCAAGTGAAAGTTCGCCGATAAAAGCATAATCTTTAACCTGTTCAGCATTAAGTACCTCTTCTTCAATTAGAATTCCGATTGCAATCGGCAAATCAAAACCTGTTCCGGCCTTTTTTAAATCGGCAGGAGCAAGGTTTACAACGACTTTTCTGGACGGGAAAGTGTATCCGGAATTTTTTATTGCGGACTTAACTCTGTCACGAGCTTCCGTTACCGAAGTATCGGGAAGCCCGACGATTGTTACGGCAGGCAGGGAATTCACCACATCTGTTTCTACCGAAACTTCATATGCATTGAGTCCGACAACGGACGCCGTTTTTACTCTGTTAACCATAGGCTAAGTATATCATAAATAAATTTGTCTTTTAATTACTGCCGTGATAATATTATTATATAACTAGGGAAGGTTAAGATGGTTTCAAAATTAGATAATAATATTGAATATATATACAAAACAAATCCGAATACTCCAAGAATGGCTGTCTGCTTAAATTTTTTAATCAATAAGGCAGAAGTGAAGCCGGGGGTGTATTCTCTGATGGCAAGACTGTTGCTTCAGGGTACAAAAACTTTCAACTCGGAGCAGTTGGCAAATGAATTCGAAAAGTATGCAATAGATTTTTCAAGTGAATTATTCCCAAACTATCTCAGACTGAAATTTGTTTGTCTGAACGAAGATTTTGCTAAAGCGATAGAGTTAATGAATGATGTCATAGTAAACTCTACCTTTGAAGAATTTGAAAAAGAAAAAATTAAATTAAAAGGTGAAATTCCGGCTGAACTGGATTCCCCAAGAGCTATGGCAATGGATTCATATTTCAATGAAATGTTTGAAAATCACTATTATGGCAATACAATGACCAAAATTCTTGAAAATATCGACAGTATTACAAAAGATGAGGTCGTGGATGCATATAATTATGTTCTGAACAACAGTAAAAAAGTTATTGCTATTGTAGGTGCACTTGAAAAAGATGAAGTGCTGCCTTTGGTTGAAAAGACAATAGGTAAATTGCCAAATTCATCAGAAGAAGGTTTTCAGATAGAAAAACCGATTTTGGACAGAACAAAAGAAGTCACAACAACAAGATCAGATTTAAATCAGGCACATATAGTAAAAGGTTGGCAGGTTCCAACATGCGGAGAAAAAGAGTATGCCGCACTTGTATTGTTAAATATTATGCTTGGGGCCTGTGGGTTATCGTCAAGATTATTTTTGGAACTCAGAGACAAAAAAGGTCTGGCTTATGTTGTCAGAAGTTCTTACGAAACATACAAACTTACCGGAAACTTTATGATTTATATTGCGACAGAGCCAAAAAATATTGAAGTTTCGCTTAAGGGTTTTGATGAAGAAATCCGGAAAATTCGCACAATAAAGGTTTCTGAAAAAGAGCTTTCCGATGCAAAAAATAATATGGCAGGCAAATGTGCATTTCTTGAAGAAACAAATATTCAGCAGGCATGTGCTTTTGCAAAATACGGAGTTTTAGGTTTCGGGTTTGACTTTACCGAAAGAATGAAAGAACTTGTCCAAAAAGTTACGGCTGATGAAGTCCTTGAGTGTGCAAAAAAATATTTCACAGACGACAAGTATGTCCTTTCGATAATAAAACCCTAGTGTGTTATCTGCCTGTCTAATGTGTGGATTCTCAATTTTTGCAAGAATAAAATTGAGAGGATTGTCGTGTGAAAAATAAAATTGTGAAATATTTATATTTTATTTTTTCTTTGACATTCCTCTTTGAAGTAAGTTTTGCCGATGAAATTCCGATGCAGAGTGGATCTGTTGAGGTTTTGAAGACACGTTCTATTGAAGATTTTGTAAAAGAAAATTTGCCCAATAGTGAGCATATTATCTATACCATTGTCCCCAGAGGCCTGATAATCAGTGTCGCAACAGATTTTTTGTTTGGGTATGCGGGAACTGAAATTCACGAGGATGCGTACAATTTTTTATATCAGATAGGCAGCATTGTGAAATATCTGAATAAACCATGTGTTGTTGAAGGTAATGCGCTGACTCAATCGGATGAGGATGAACTTTCAAATATAGAATTATCGGTTATGAGAGCCGATGAAATAGTTGAATTTCTTATAAAACACAACAATGTAAATCCTGTTTTGCTCAGGGCAATTGGTTTTGGCAATATGCTCCCGTTTAAAGATAACGTTTCATATAAAGGACATATGGATAAACGTATAGATTTTGTTATTCTGAACTACGAAAGTGAAAGGTAAAAATTAAACAATAGCTTGTTGTAAGCGTGTTGTGCGGCTTTCGTTAAGAATATTTTTAAGCTTCATGATTGCCTGTGCGTGTAGCTGACAAATTCTTGATTCGGACATTCCCATAGTTTCGCCGATTTCTTTCATTGTCATGTTTTCCTGATAGTAAAGAACCATAAGAGTACGTTCACGTTCCGGAAGTCTTTGAAGTGCTTTTTGCAAATCAGATTTAACGTTTTGTTCTTCCATGCGTTCGTGCGGTGTCAATTTGCCGGTATCTTCGATGGTATCAATGACTTCCATACTATCTTCAGAGGAGCCTTTTTTGTCATAAATTGAAGTCACTACAACATCTTCGGATAGTATCTGGGTAACTTTTTCCGGATCCATATCAAGATGATTGGCAATTTCCGTTGTGGTCGGCATACGTCCTAATTCTTGTTTCAGGTATTCGGTAGCTTGTTTTATATCTTTTATTTTTTTTCTGATGCTTCGGGGCAGAAAATCTTCCGTTCTGATTCTGTCAAGAATTGCACCACGGATTCTTATAAGTGCATAGGTTTCAAATCTGGTATTGCGTTGCGGGGAGAATCTTTCTATCGCATTAATAAGCCCTTCAACGCCGTATCCGGCAATATCTTCAATAGAAATTGTTGCAGGCAGGGTAACTTTTACACGTCCGACAGCATAACGAACAAGATATATGTACTGAACAATCAATTTATCTCTGGTTTGCTTATCGGATTTGTCGGAAAGATATTTTTCCCATAACAAGTTGAGCTCGTTTTCGGGTAAACGCTTTATATTGTTATAAGAAGAAAAATCAAAACTCTGTTCCATTAACCTACCCAAATTTCTTTCTCTTACATGATTATTCTATAATATTCACATTTTTTAACATCATTTAAAAGTATGAAAAGGGTATGAAATCATTAAAGTTTTTGTTGTATTAATATACCTTGTGTAAAATATAGGGGTTATCTTTGTCCCTTCTGTATAAGGGTTTTTGGTATTTTTTCTCTTCAGGTTGAGCCGTTGTGTCATGCTCCGGATAGTCGTCATATATGTACAGACGTCCTATTCTTTTTACGCTTTGATATTTGATGTCACGATAGTATTTTTTGGGCGGGGATGGCTTTATGCCTTGGGATAAATCTTCTTTCCCACTTTCAATTGCTTCAATGTATCGGTTTGTAGCGTCAATCCTTTTTAGCGGCACTAGTTGAATTTGGTGAACTTCCTTCAAATATGCCTGTTCCCATGTATCGTACGGCAGATTTACAAGCATGCCAAAACTGCCGGAGACCGCAACAAATATCCACAGGTACTTGATGATTTTTTCCATACTAATAGAATACCAAAATAAATGGTGTCAGTAAACAACATGTCAAAATGTTAAAATATTGTTTTAATATTGCGAATTTTTTATAATGTATTTGAGAGTGTACGTATCAAAAAAGGAGAGAGAAAATGATTAAAAAACTATTTGCGTTGTTTTCTGCTTTTGCCTTTGGCTGCTTGCCTTCAATGGCAAGTGAGGCTGATTTGATTGTTCCTGACATCAGTAAAATTTCTCCGGACAGTTATACTTTACTGTTAATCGGATTAGGAATTTCTGTTGTAGGTTTACTTTTTGGTTTGTGGAAATTTTTGGAAATCAAAAAAGTGGACGTTCATACAGCTATGGCAAATGTTGGAAATACTATTTTTGAGACCTGTAAGACTTATTTGATTCAGCAGGGTAAATTCCTTTTGGGATTGGAAATCGTTATTGGTGCATGTATTGCGTTCTATTTCGGTTATCTTCAGCACATGGGAATTACCGGTGTTCTGATAATTCTGGGATGGTCTGTAATCGGTATTTTAGGTTCTTATGCTGTTGCATGGTTTGGTATCAGAATGAATACCCTTGCAAACTCAAGAACTGCATTTACTGCACTTAAAGGTAATCCTTTAAATACTATGAATATTCCTTTGAAGGCAGGTATGAGCATCGGTGTTCTTCTTGTTTCAGTTGAACTTATCATGATGCTTATTATTCTGTTATTTGTACCGGGCAAAATTGCAGGTGCATGCTTTATCGGATTTGCTATCGGTGAATCTCTTGGTGCTTCTGCTTTGCGTGTTGCCGGCGGTATATTTACAAAAATTGCCGATATCGGTTCTGATTTGATGAAAATTCAGTTCGGTATCAAAGAAGATGATCCGAGAAACCCTGGTGTTATAGCTGATTGTACCGGTGACAATGCCGGTGATTCTATCGGACCTACGGCTGACGGTTTTGAAACATACGGTGTAACCGGTGTTGCGCTAGTAAGCTTTATTTTGCTTGCTGTATTGGGAGCAGAAAATCAGGTTCAGTTATTGGCATGGATTTTTGTCATGAGATTCCTGATGATTGTAACTTCTGTTGTTGCATACGGAATCAATTCTCTTTGGGATAAATTCGTATATGCTCCGACAACTGATAAATTTGACTTTGAAGTTCCTTTGACAAGATTGGTATGGATTACTTCAATTCTTTCAATCGGTATGACATACGGCGTCAGCCACTGGTTATTAAAAGGCATCGGAGGCTGCACATGGCTTATCCTTGCTACAATCATTTCATGCGGAACATTGGGTGCTGCGTTAATACCTGAATTTACAAAGATATTTACATCACCTAAGGCAAAACATACCGAAGAAGTTGTTACTGCATCAAGAGAAGGCGGTTCATCTTTGACAATTCTGTCAGGTATTGTTTCCGGTAATTTCTCAGGCTTCTGGATCGGTATGGTAATTGTTCTTTTAATGGCAATTGCATATATCGCAAGTACATATATTCCTGAAACGTTGATGGCATATTCATCAGTATTTGCTTTCGGTTTGGTTGCATTTGGTTTCTTGGGAATGGGACCTGTTACTATTGCAGTTGATTCATACGGTCCTGTTACCGATAACGCTCAGTCTGTATACGAATTGTCTTTGATTGAGGAAATTCCGAACGTTAAAGATGAAATCAAAAAAGAATACGGATTTGATGCTGATTTTGATAATGCTAAACAATATCTGGAAGAAAATGACGGCGCAGGCAACACCTTCAAAGCAACTTCAAAACCGGTTTTGATTGGTACTGCCGTTGTTGGTGCTACTACCATGATTTTCTCCCTGATACTTGTTATCAAAGATTATCTGAATATTGAACCGACATCAGTATTGAATTTACTGAACCCGTACACCTTGTTAGGTCTGTTATTGGGCGGTGCCGTAATCTATTGGTTCAGCGGTGCTTCAATGCAGGCAGTTACAACAGGTGCATATCGTGCAGTTGAATTTATTAAACACAATATTAAACTCGGTGATAATGATGAAAAGAGTGCAAATGTTGCAAATTCAAAAGAAGTTGTAAAAATTTGTACTCAATATGCTCAAAAAGGTATGGTAAATATCTTCTGTGCATTGTTTGCATTTGCTTTGGCATTTGCATGCTTGTCGGCACCTTTGATGAATAATGATCCTGTATCATTGTTCGTAAGTTATTTGATTGCGATAGCAATTTTCGGCTTATTCCAGGCTGTATTTATGGCAAATGCCGGCGGATGCTGGGATAATGCTAAGAAGATTGTTGAAGTTGATCTGAAAGAAAAAGGAACTCCGCTGCATGAAGCAACAGTTGTTGGTGATACAGTCGGCGATCCGTTCAAAGATACTTCATCCGTTGCTATGAACCCGATTATCAAATTCACTACTTTGTTCGGTTTGTTGGCGATGGAAATTGCTATCAATGAATCATTCAGAAAAGCTGCTCCGATTGTGGGCGCAATATTCTTAGTGATTGCAATTATATTTGTTATTCGTTCTTTCTACGGAATGAGAATTCCTGTTTCTCAGGCGGAAGAAAGTTCTGAAAAATAATAACAATACAAAATGAAGCGAGCTGACCTTATGGTCAGCTCGCTTTTATATTTGAAAATTTTATAATATTGCGCCCTTTGCCAATTCCATCAATTCAAGATTTGCGAGATATGTTTTTGCTCTAATATATTCTTCAGCACTCATGTGCTCGGCAAATCTTTCAAGATTTTGGCGGGCATCAAAGCCTATTGAAAAGAGCTGTTTACTTTTTACATCTTGTGGGTTAAGTGGTTTTATGGTTTTTTTATTTAATATATTTTCAATTTTTGTTCTTGATAGCGGGGTTATTTTCATTTTTGTTCTCCTTTGTTCTTTATAAATCTCCTAAAAATATTTTTTGTCAAAAAATAAAATTCACGAGTTTTATGTATTACAAAACTTAAAATAAACTTGTAGATACCTGTCAAAAGTTTTATAATTGACCATGCGGTAAGTGTGTAGAAAGGATTTATTTATAATGAATGCAGTTGATGAAATGACCTATCCTCAATTAGAAAGGGCAATCAATCCGACCCATGACATTAAATTGTTCTCCGGTCGTTCAAACCCGAAATTGGCACAGGAGATTGCCGATTATTTGGGGACAACAGTCGGACCGATGGTTGTAAAAAACTTTTCTGACGGTGAAATTTATGTTCAGGTCAAAGAAAGTGTCCGTGGGGATGATGTTTTCATCGTTCAACCGGTTTGTAATCCGGTAAACGAAAATCTGATGGAATTGCTGATTATCATTGATGCCTTCAAACGTGCAAGTGCAAAAACGATTACTGCCGTTATTCCTTACTATGGTTACGCAAGACAGGATCGCAAAACCTCAGGTCGTGAAGCTATTACCGCAAAACTTGTTGCAGATTTATTAACAACTGCAGGTGCAGACAGAGTGCTTGCAATGGACCTTCATACAGGTCAGATTCAAGGTTTCTTTAATATACTGGTAGATCACATTTTTGCTACTAATGTTTTGGTAAATTATATTAAGGGCTTGAATATAAATACTGATGATATGGTTGCCGTTTCACCTGATATGGGCGGCGCAAACAGAACAAGACACTTTGCGAAAAAACTTGGTATTCCGATTGCGATTATTGATAAAAGACGTGACAAACACAACGAAGCTATTGCAACAAACGTTATTGGTGACGTTGAAGGCAAGGTTTGTCTGATGTTTGACGATATTATTGATACTGCAGGAACGATATGCGAAGCTGCAAAACTTTTGAAGTCAAAAGGTGCAAAAGAAATATACGTTGGTGCAACACACCCTGTGTTCTCAGGCTCTGCTGTTGAAAGATTAGGCTCGGCTCCGATTACGGAATGTATCGTTACAAATACAATTCCTCTGGATATGGAGAAAATGCCTCCGAATATCAAACAGATTTCTGTTGCTCCGCTTTTGGCACAGGCAATCTCAAGAATCCATGATGATGAATCAGTAAGTTCCTTGTTCGGATTTGAAAAAGAAATGAATGTTTCATAAAACATGAAAATGTATAAGATAAAGTAATGCCGCGGGTTTAGACCTGCGGTATTCTTTTTTGTCTCATACGTTCGTATGAGATTTCCAGCATTATTCTAAAGAAAAATTTTAATCAGACGATAAAGAGAATATAGATATGAAAAACGAAAGTTTTTCATACCTCCTCCCCAAGTCTGGTAGCCGTTCTTATTGAAACGGCTTTTTTTTTATTAATAAAGTTATGAAAAATAAAATGTTTGGGTTATAATGTTTGTACAACCCTGCCGAAGTGGTGGAATGGTAGACACGTGCGTTTCAGGTGCGTATGAAGAAATTCGTGGGGGTTCAAGTCCCCCCTTCGGCATTTTTAAGACGTTTATATTATGAAAGTTTTGTTGAGGATATTTTGTATATTGGTTATGATTTTCGTGCCATCGTTTTGTCAGGCAAACGATGGTGAAAATATAGCTTTGGATACGATATCTTCTGTTCCGGCATTTGTTTATGTCGCGGATAATGAAACGGAAAACTCAATTTCCTCATCAAATTTTTATAATGCCGAAATATTATCTCTTGGCGGACAAAAACAAACCTACAGCGGCTCGGATCTTTTTAAGACCTCTGTTCAAAATAAACTTTTGGCTCAGATTTTTGCTCAGAACTACAACAAAGTTCTTTTGAGTAAATCTCATAAAATCTCTTATTTTCTGAGAAATGAAATTTGTACACGGGCACCGTAATTATTTCTTATTTTTATTGTTGTACAAAATTGAAATATAGGAGAAATAATTATGGAAAATGAAAATCAACCTGCACCAAAAGGTTCAGGTACAGGTGCTTGGGCTTCAATTATCTTTTTTATTGTAGTTACAATCGGAATGATTATACTGGCTCATTTTAAAGGTAATTAAAAAGTCGGGCGGCGGGTGAAACCCGCCGCCTTTTAAAACTTTATTAACAATTTACCCTCTTAATTTATTTATAAATTTTTCAATTCTTTCAAGTGCAATTTTGAGGTTCTCTATTGAATATGCGTATGAAATTCTGACAAACCCTTCTCCGCAGTCACCAAATGCCGTTCCCGGAACGAGTGCGACCTTTTCTTCCTGTAATAACCTTGTCGCAAATTCTTCACTTGTCATGCCAAATTCTTTTATGCACGGAAAAACGTAAAACGCACCAAACGGCTCAAAACACTCAAGTCCGATTTCTTTGAATCTGTGGATAAGGAATCTGCGGCGCTGATTGTAGGATTTGCGCATTTCCTCAACGCTTTCATCTCCGTTTTTGAGTGCTTCAATGGCTGCATATTGGCTTATTGTAGGTGCGCACATAATTGCAAACTGGTGAATTTTTGTCATCTGTTTTATGATTTCCTCAGGTCCGCACGCATATCCCAAACGCCATCCGGTCATTGCATACGCTTTTGAAAATCCGTTAATCAAAATTGTTCTTTCTTTCATCCCCGGTAAAGATGCTATAGAGACGTGTTCTCCGTTATATGTCAGGGCTGAATATATTTCATCAGACATTACAAGAATGTCTTTTTCAAATGCAATTTTGGCAATCCCTTCAAGATCCTCTTTCCCCATAACTGCGCCTGTCGGATTGTTCGGGTACGGCAGAATCAAAACTTTTGTCTTATCCGTTATTGCATTCAAAAGTTGCTCCGGTGTCAGCCTGAATTCATTTTCGGCTTTCAACTCTATTATAACGGGTTTTCCTCCGGCAAGAACGGTACATGGTGCATACGAAACATATGACGGCTGAGGAATTATGACTTCATCTCCGGGGTTTAGAACTGCACGAAGCCCAATATCAATAGCTTCCGATCCGCCGACAGTTACAAGAATTGCGTTATCCGGATTGTATGAAATTTTCTGAGTTCTTTGAATATAATTTGAAATTTCAATTCTTAAATCTTTCAAGCCTGAATTTGAGGTATAAAAAGTCTTTCCACGCTCAAAAGCATAGATGCCTTCTTCTCTTATGTGCCATGGGGTATCAAAATCCGGCTCTCCGACACCGAGCGAAATAGCATCCTTCATTTCGGCAACAATATCAAAGAATTTACGAATCCCTGAGGGTTTTATATTTACGACGTTTTCGGCAAGAAAATTCCTCATGGGATGATGGCCTCTCTTTCATCTTTTGATTCTTTATTCAAAACTGTTCCGTGGTCTTTATATTTTTTGAGAATAAAATGAGTGGATGTGCTAATAATACTGTCAAGAGT
>JAFYDY010000095.1 GCA_017544545.1 bacterium | reverse complement strand
GGCTTTTTGTTTCGTGGGGTGAGGGTTTTGTCTGTTGATAATATAGAAAAAGATTTCACCGATATGCCGAAGGAATTTGCGGCATATATAAGACTAAAATCCTGTCAAAAGCGTCAGGCAAGAGTCAGTGCAAAAATTAATCGGCTAAAAAAATATTATGCAAAGCCGACAGAACTTTTTGCAAGGTTTGTTGAGGGTTTATATATAGACAAAGAGCAAGTAAAATTACTTGCTCCCTGTACTTATAATCGTTTCTCTGAACTTCTGAAAGAGGGATATTATCCACACTTGGCAGAAGTATTAGAATTATCTTTATGATCTGTGTCTTGTCAAAACGTCGAAGAATTTTCTTACATATGTTTTGTCGTGTGTGCCGATTTCAGAATATTTTCTTTCTTGTTCAGCAAGCTGACGACCAACTTTTTGATAAACATAACGCAGGATATCTTCATCACGTTCTTCGTTGTTTTCGTATTCTTCTCTGATTTTAATAAGTTCGGAATTATCTAAAAACTTTCCGCCACATGTGTAGCACTCGTCAATTTCAATTTGTTGTTTTACGCTTGAGTGATTTTTTACCATTTTTGCACCGCAATTCGGGCAGACTCTTGTCATAGATTCATTTGGTTTAGAGAATGTCTTGCCCTCGATTTTTGCAATAATTGCAGAGATATCTTCATTTTTTTCATCAAATTTGTCAAATTCTCTGTTATCAAAAAATATTCCGCCGCAGCCTTCTGTGCAGATGTCGATATTTATACCTTGTGACGGAATAAAAACTTTTTCCATTGTTTTCCCACAGGCAGGACAAACTATCGGTTTTAATGTATCAGCCATAATATTTACCTCTCTTCTTATAACTATCTCATTATATTTTTAATTTACCATTATGTCAAAAATTTTCATCATTCAGGTAAATTACTTTTGTTGCGAATTTTATATATATAATTTGTGTTTATGTCAAAAGTATTGTACAATATTTAAGAAGGTGGGAGCTATGATTCAGCAGCACGAAAAAACAGAAAAATTAATTCAGCAAGCCCTGAATTATATTGAAGAAAAAGATTATAAAGATGCACGTGAAACTTTGGAAGGTGCATATTCGATCTGCAAAGAAGAAAAATATAATGAAGGTGTTTCTGCCTGCTACAGTTTAATCTCTTTTCTGGATTATTCGGAAGATAAAACAAAATATGATGAGGCTGCCTCTTTATTAAAAGATGCGACTTTTATGGCTCAGCGTGCAAGCAGCACAACGGCTACACTTATAAATGAACTTGTTTTGGGTAATATAAATTTTTCGGAAGGTAATAAAGATGTTGCACTTATTCATTACAACAATGCCCTGAAGCTTTCCGTTGAAGAAGATAAATATTTCCTTGCAAATACTATAAATGCAAGAATTAAACAACTTCAGAATAATATGGATTATTCACTTCCGACAAAGAGCGATCCTCTCGTATCTTTGGTTAAAATCAGCCAGTCAATTACGGCGCTGACGGATATTGATGAGTTGATGAAAGTTATTGCCGAAGAGACAAAAAATGCCATTCAG
Source organism: bacterium (assembly GCA_017544545.1). Taxonomy (GTDB): domain Bacteria; phylum Cyanobacteriota; class Vampirovibrionia; order Gastranaerophilales; family Gastranaerophilaceae; genus Zag111. The sequence continues at coordinate 21,553 of JAFYDY010000095.1, read as the reverse complement.
GCTGATCGCTGTACAGTGTTTCTTTGGGATAAAGATACAGACGAGCTTTGGTCAAAAGTGGCATTGGGAATTGATGAAAGTAAAGAAATAAGATTTCCGGCAGATAAAGGTCTGGCAGGCTATGTTGTAAAAACAGGAGAGGCCTTAAATATCCCGGATGCGTATTCTGATCCGAGATTTAACCCTGAAGTTGATAAAAATACCGGCTACCATACAAAAACAATTCTTTGTATGCCTATTATGAATAACAACCGTGAAATAATCGGTGCCTTTCAGGTTTTGAACAAGATTGACGGCGTGTTTACCAAAAATGATGAAGACTTGCTTATTGCAATCGGCGGCAGTGCAAGTATTGCTCTGGAAAATGCACAACTGTTTGACAAGCAGCTGCAGATGTATCATGAACAGAAACTTTTGTTTGAAAGTTTTATTGATACTCTTGCGATGTCTATTGATGCCCGCGATAAAATCACAGCAGGTCATTCAACACGTGTCCGTATGTATTCTACAATTCTGGCAGAAGCTATTAACATGGACAAAAAAGACATTTCACTTCTTGAAAAAGCCGCAACACTTCATGATATAGGTAAAATCGGTATAAGAGATTCGGTTCTGCAAAAAGACGGAAAACTCACAGACGAAGAATACAAACACATTCAGGAGCACGTGAGAATTACTCATAATATTCTGAACAGAATTTATATGTCACCTGATTTCAGAATGATTACCGAAATGGCTTGTTCGCACCACGAAAAATGGGATGGTACCGGCTATTACAGGCACCTGAAGGGTGAAGAAATTACTTTGGGCGGTAGAATTTTGGCAGTTGCTGACGTGTTTGATGCGATAACTTCAAAACGTCATTATCGTGACAAGATGCCGATTATCAACGTTATTGATATTTTACTGAAAGGTTCGGGCTCCCATTTCCAAAAAGAGTTGGTTGATACATTTCTGGCTGTACCTGTTACGAAGATTATCAACGTATTTTTGTCAGAGTCAAACGGAAAAATTGAACCGGATGATGAACAAATTTTGGCTAATTACAGTTTAACAGATATCTACAGAATAGGTACGAGTGAAACAAAAACAGAAGATGAGCAAAAAATCTTTGATATGTTCAACAATTATTACCAAAACGGAAACGGAGGAAATTCTGCCGAATGATTTTGAGAGGTGAGGGGAAGTCAAAATTTTTTGTGATTTTGTCCGTAACATCAATGATGTTTATGCAGTCTGTTGCCGCTCTTGATTTGGGTGGAATAAAACCGGTAAATCCGCTGGATGTACAACCGGGAACTTATCAAGAAGTGGTTAATCAGCCTTCATATGTGCTTAAAAAGGGTACACTTTCACGAAACGCCATAAAAAATCATTACACGATTGCAATGGAAAAATTTATGCAAAGTAATGTACGTTCATCTTATCAGGATTTTAAAATGCTGATAGAAAACGTTGTGCCAAGTGACTATGTTTATATGCGCTTAACTCAGGAAATGGCATCTATCGGCTTTTTCTCTCTGGCAGAGCTTTCAATGTCAAGAATTCAGGATAATCAGATTTCGGGCTTGCTGGAAGAAGATGTAAAAAATTATTATTTTCCGAGCTATAAACTGAACAACAAAGACCAGTTGTATCTTGCGGAGATATATTCAAACATAATGTATAACGAGCAGAGTAAAGAAGCCACAAACGAATTGATGAAGCAGACAAAACTTCTGACCGATTCGGATTATGCAAATTATCTTGTTGCATTTGGCAGTATGAAAAACGGTGATATTGAACAGGCGGAAAAATCTATTGATATTGCGATAGATAAGAATCCTAAAAATATCAATTATAAAAGGCTCAGAGCAGAAATATATTCACAATCTGCAAAGCCCAAAGTTTCTCTTAAATACCTGAACGAGCTTAATTGCGCAAATATTAACACAGTTGTTTTTGACACGGAATTGCATTCATCAGGTCAATATATTTTGTACAAAGCCGCAACAAATGATTATCTTAAAAAATATCATCTGGCATATTACTATTATGATGAAGGAGAATTGACAAAATCTTTGAGAGTTTTACAGACCTCAATTTCCGGCAAAAAAAATATCAATAAAGATGTTTTTGCGCTAACGTCTATGGTCTATTTTGATATGAAAGAATTTGAAAAGGCACAGGATTATGCGCTGAAAGCGATAGATATCGAACCCGGTAACCCTGAAGCTCTCTTAATATTAGGGAAAATAGCTTTAAGAAATAATGATTTGGCAAAAGCAGAAAACTATTTTAAAAAAGCTGTTTCCAAAGATAAGACTCATACTGCCGAAATAAAACTTGCGGAAGTTTATGAAAAACAAAATAACGTAAAAAAAGCAAAAGAAATTTATTCAAAAATTCTCAGAGTCAGTTCAAAAGCCTACGAGGCATATTACCGTATGGCATTACTTGAACACGACAGGGAAGAAGCATATCTCAAAAAAACAATAGCTATTAATCCGAATTATCATGACGGCTGGCTTGATTTGGCAAGGATTGAAATAAACAGAGGTGCTTATGATAACGCATTATCATATCTTGGCATCGCAAAATATATTGACGAAAATGATTACAGATATTATTATTATTTAGGGTTGCTTTTAAAAGGCAAAGGTCTTACGGATGATGCAAAGAAAAACTTTGAAACATGTTTAAATATGAATCCCGATTATGAACCTGCCAAAAAGGAGTTGAAAATATGAAGAAGAACATTTTGATAGTGGAAGATCATGAATTAACAAGATTCGGACTGAAGACTACCTTTGAAGACGTAGATACGGTCGGGGTTATATATGAAGCATCATCAGCAGAAGAAGCCTTGGATATATTTAAAAACAATCCGGTGGATATCGTTATTATGGATTTAGGATTGCCGAATATGAACGGAATTGAAGCAACGCAGGCAATCCGTGAATTGAATAAAGATACAAAGATTATTATTTTAACATCCCATAACGATGAAAAAGAAGTTTTAAACAGTTTGAAGGCCGGGGCGAACGCATATTGTTCAAAAGAGATAAATCTTCAAAGGCTTGTACAGGTAGTCCAGTCTGTTGCGGACGGAGCAGCATGGTTTGATCCGAGTATTGCCCATATTGTTTTGCAGGCAACAGCAAAATCAGATATTGGGGAACCAAATACCAATTATAAAGATTATGAGCTGACGGCAAGAGAGGCGCAAATTCTGAAACTGATGACAGAGGGTTACAGCAATATGGAAATTGCTCAGCACCTTGTTATCAGTGTAAATACAACAAAGGCACACGTTGCAAGTATTCTGCAAAAACTTGAGGTTGATGACAGGCTTCAGGCGGCATTAAAAGCGTTGAAGTATAAAATTGTGTAGGCTGATATATGGCAGAATTGACGAAAGTTTTGCTTGTTGATGATAATCCAAAGTATCTTGAAGATATATTGCCGTTTTACGGCTACGAAGTTTGTGTTGCCGAAAATGGAGTTGAAGCTCTTGAAATTTTGGAGAAAAGCACGAATTTTGATATTATTTTACTGGATGTTATGATGCCAAAAATGAACGGATGGGACACTCTTAAAACAATTCGTAAAACCCCTTCACTGAAAGATATTCCTGTAATAATGGTAACGGCGGTCAGTGATGATAAAAAAATGGTTTATGGATTAAAAATGGGGGCAGATGATTATATTACAAAACCGTTTATTTTACCGAATTTACTTGCACGAATTGAAGCAGTTTTGCGTCGCTGCGCGAGAGTCGGGAACAAAAAATCTTCCTCTAATGTTACAATTAGTCAAGCAAAAATGTTTAATAGCTTGACTGATAGAGAAAAAAGTGTTTTATTATTAGTTACAGAGGGTAAAAGCAATAAACAAATTGCAGACGAGCTTGTGATAAGCTTGGTAACGGTCAAAAGTTATCTGTACAGTATATTTAAAAAATTAAAAGTAAAAAACAGAACACAGGCAACCCTTGTTGCCTCCCAAATGGATTTATCAGAGAAACAGTTATTGTAAGGAGATAAGAATGTTAGATTATACTAAAGAAGAATTGATGTCTATGATACAGGAAACCCCTGAAAAATTTAATGAATGGAAAAAAGACAGAGATGACGTTGATTTAAGCGAAGTTGATTTTTCAAATATTGTATTGAGAGATGTAGATTTTTCAGATGTAGATTTAAATTCAAGTTCTTTTTCTGATTCCAATTTAACATTAGTAAGTTTTTACGGTGCAGATTTGACTGCAGTAGATTTCACAAGAGCTGTCGTTACCGAATGTGATTTTTCGGAAAGTATATTAACCGGTGCGGATTGCAGCTACGCCCAGATGACATATTGTAATTTTACCGATTGCGATATGGCAGGAACTGTTCTTTCAGAAACAGATCTTTCAAATTCCGATTTGGCTGCTGCTGAAAATCTGAGTTCGGCAAGATACGATTCTGATACGGTATTTCCGGACGATGATATGCTTCCTGACGGGTTTGATATGTCAAGTAAAGAAGATTTATCATCTCTGAAAGATGATGACGATGCTCCGGCCGATGAATATTAAGGAAGAAAAGATATGATTAAAGTTGCAGTATGTGGTGCGTATGGAAAAATGGGCAAAGAGGTATGCGCAGCAGTTGAAGATGCGCAGGATATGACTCTGGCTGCCAAAATAGATATTCAGGGTGATGGATATAAAACGATTGAGGAAGCTAAAAAATCTTGTAATTTTGATGTTGTAATCGATTTTACCCAGCCAAAATCTATTTATGAAAATGCCCTGTATTGTCTCAAAAACGGTATAAAAATTGTTGTAGGTACAACAGGATTAAAAGACGAAGAGATTGAAAATTTAAAAAATTTGTCAAATGAAAAAAATACCGGATGCCTTATTGCTCCAAATTTTTCAACGGGTGCCGTTTTGATGATGATGTTTTCTCAAATAGCAGCAAAATATTTTGATAATGCCGAAATTATCGAGCTTCATCACAACCAGAAAAAAGATGCACCCTCAGGAACGGCTATAAAAACAGCACAAATGATGGCACAGGCAAAACAAACTTTTAAAAAAGGTAATTGTCCGGAAACAGAAACTATTCAAGGCTCTCGCGGCGGAACTTCATATTCCGATATTCAGATTCATTCGGTCAGAATGCCGGGGTTTATGGCATCCCAAGAGGTTATCTTCGGTTCTGCCGGTCAAACTTTCAAGATTCGTCATGATTCAACCGACAGAAAATGCTATATGGATGGTGTTTTGCTGGCAGTTCGCCATGTTGCGAAGGAAAATGATTTTGTATACGGGCTTGATAATCTGATGAAATAAAATAAACATATACAAAATAAAAACCCCGCCGGTGCGGGGTGAAATTCTTTTCTAGGAATTTAGGAATAGGAATTTATCTCTCTCTTTTTAAACGGATTTGTTTATTTTCTCTCTTAATATCTCTCGTGTTTACTTAATGTTTACATGTATATAAAGTATATACAAAGTATATAATTTCAAAGGTTATAAATTTCGTTACAAAAGTTAATAAAGCAAAAAAGAAACTTCAGATTCTGAATCAAGTTCAGAATGACGAAGTTTCTTTTTAAAAACGTTGATTTTGAAATTTTATGTTAGTGCAAAGGTCATATCTGCTTCAACGCAGACTTTTCCGTCTACAGTACCAACACCGTGGGCTTTGCAGATAGGACCTTTCAGTTTTGTCAATTCAATGGACATTTCAAATTTGTCGCCCGGTCTTACGATATTTTTAAATCTTGCGTTTTCAACACCTGCATAAAGTGCCAGTTTATTTTGGAATTGAGGCAGTTTTAACAAGACAGGAGCTGAGCACTGAGCCATTGCCTCAAGCTGTAAAACGCCGGGCATTACAGGATTCCCGGGGAAGTGTCCCTGGAAAAACTCTTCGTTCATTGTCAGGTTTTTGTAACCTTTTGCATATTTTCCCGGTACGCATTCTGTTATTCTGTCAACGAGTAAGAATGGGTATCTGTGCGGAAGCATTTCCATAATTTCTTTAATATCCATGCTGAATGGTTGCATTTCTTCTGTCATAGTACTCTCCTTATATTTCTTTTAATTTATCTTTCATCATTTTTGCTACTTTAACGTGGACGGCATGTCCGGCTTCTTTTGCGATAATCTGACATTTCAGGTTCAGCGGATTAACACCTGTCAGATATAAATCACCTATCAAATCCAGCATTTTATGTTTTATCGGTTCGTCCTGAGAACGCAATTTTGTTGTATAACCTCCGTCATCCGTAAATCCGACGGTATTATCCTGAGTTACTCCCTGAGCAAAACCGAGCATCTGAAATTTTTTCAAATCTCTGTAGAAACCGAAAGTTCTAGCTTCAATGATTTCATATTTGTTTCTCGGATTATAATTAACAAATTTTCTTACCAAATCCGGATGATCGTAATTTACTGCATACGAGATGAACAGATTGTCTGCCGGAAGGATTACCACACTTGTTTTGCCGTTTACATAATATACGGGTTCTGTTACTGTGTAGTATTTTTCCTTTTCAAAGAACGGTTTATCAATACCTGCTTCTTTTATAGCCTCAACCCATTTTAACGAACTTCCGTCAAGAATTGGTACTTCATCTTCTGACATACAGATATCAACAGAATCAATATGGCAGAATGCCAAAGCTGCAGACAAGTGTTCCGTCAGCATTGCACGGGCTTTTTTTGTGCCCATTACAACACAGTGATCGGTTGATAATACGTTATCAACGTCAGCTGAGAAATAGTCTTTGTCTTTCACAAAGTATCTGATTTGTCCTGATTTTGACGGAAACAGTGTCAGCTCGCACGGTTTGTTTTTCATTAAGCCGTTTCCGGTTATTTTTATTTCTTTTTTTATTGTGGTCATTTTATTTTCTACTTGTTAATATTGTCTTCAAATTCTTTCAAAAGGGGCTCATATTTTCTGAATTTTGCAAAAATTTCCTGAGCATCCTTCATTGTTTTAAGTTGTTTAATAAAGTCTTTTCTCGGAACAGCCGGGATACCTACAATAATTGATTTTGCAGGGAAGGATTTTGTAACACCTGCTTTTGCCGTAATAATTGTATCAGAACCGATTTCAATGTGATCAGCCAAACCTGCTTGTCCTGCGATAACAACTCTGTCACCGATTACGCAGCTTCCCGCAATACCGACTTGAGAAACGATTAAGCAGCCTTTTCCGATTCGGCAGTTATGACCTATCATAACAAGGTCATCAATCTTTGTGTTGTCTCCGATTGTGGTATTTTCAATAGTACCACGGTCGATAGTCGTATTTGCACCGATTTCAACGTTATTACCGATTACAACGGAACCTATTGACGGAATTTTGAAGATAACCTGTTCAACATCACCTTCTTTAATTTCTCCGTCTTGTCTTGCGTTTTCAATGTTGTTCGGATTTTCTGTTACAAAACTGAAACCGTCCGAACCCAGTGAAACACCGTGATGAAGAATTACGTCGTTACCTACCTGAACTCTGTCACCAATGTTTACTCCAGGGTGGAAGAAGCAGTTATTACCGATTTTTGCATTGCTTCCGATATAGGTATTTGCAAGAATTTTTGTATTATCTCCGATTACAGCATTTGGTGAAATAACAACGTTTGGACCTATACATACGTTGTGACCTAATTTTGCACTCGGATCAACAACTGCTGTTGAGTGGATATCCTGATTTACAACAGGCGGGACATAGAAAAGATTTAACAATTTCATCATTGCAAGTCTTGGTCTTTCAACTTCGATTGTTGTGAAACCGTCAATTTGGACTCCCAAAGGAACTAAAGCTGCTTTTGCTTTTGATTTTGCAAGGTTTGCAATTTCTTCTTCTCCTAATGCAAGAGCCAATGTGTTTTCGTCACTCAATAAAGGTGGTGCAATATGCGTAATTTCAGGGCATTCAGCCTTAGTCAGCATACCGCCTGTAATTTGTGTAATTTCATCTACTGTAAATGATTTCATTATAGATTCTCCTTATTACTTATTTTCTCTATTGTCGAAGTTGTTGATTTCCCTTCTACGAAAGTTATAAATTCAACTCTGGTATTATTTTTTTTCATAATATCAGCTTCCGGAAGGGTTTCCATGTTATAGTCAGCACCTTTTGTATATACATCAGGTTTGATTTCATCCAACAGGTTGCGAGGACTGTCCTCATCAAAGAGAACAACATAATCCACGCATGTAAGTGCACAAAGAATTTCTGCCCTGTCATGTTCGTTGTATATAGGTCTGGAAGGGCCTTTTATTGATCGTACTGACTTGTCGGAATTTAGAAGAACAATGCTGTAGTCAGCAAAAGATTTTGTCTTTTGAAGATATCTGACATGCCCGACATGCAAAATGTCAAAACAGCCGTTTGTAGCAACCACTGTTTTTCCGCTCTGGTGCAGCTTTCTGACAAATTCTGCGACATTTTCTCTTCTAAGAATCTGACCCATAATAATATCCCTTTATATCCCTCAATTATACTCTAAAAACAATTAAATAAGAGTTTTTATTAACAAAAAGTAATAAAAAACTCTCTGTGTTTAGAGAGTTTTTGGTTTATCTGTAAATACAATAATTGTTTTTGATTTATTGAATACCGGATTCCAGGGTGCTAAGATTTCGTACTGTTTCCAATCCAGTTGGGATTGCATACCTCTTACAAATTGGTCAACAGGAGGTTGGCCTTCAAGAGTAACGACCTTGTAGCTTGTATTGAATCTTGCAGTTTTTGCAACATCCTGTATAATTCCTCTGCTTTTTATTTCTTTTTTTAATTTGTGTGCAGCAGACCACCATTCCGGATTTTTAAAAGTTCCGTTGTATGATATTCCGTCAATTTTAAGACTGCTTATCAAATCGCCAAGTTTTGCCATAATATTTTCCTTTTATTTTCTATTAAGTAAAAATAGAACTTTTTTTGCTAGTATAATTCCATTTCAATAACTTTTTTGCACAATCTTACTGTATTCAAAGCTGCACCTATTCTGATGTTATCAGCAACGCACCACAATGAAATACCGTTATTGAAGGCGAGATTTTTTCTTATTCTTCCGACAAATACAGGATCAACGCCCGAAGCATCACGTGTTGTCGGATATTCAAAATTATCCGGATTATCAATTACTGTCAAACCGAAGGAATTTTTAAGAGTTTCTCTGACCTGATCGGGTGTTACAGGTTTTCCAAATTCAATATCAACTGCTTCCGAGTGCCCGTTATAAACAGGAACTCTTGCCGCTGTGCAGGAAATCGGCAGTTCTTGCGGTAGGTGAAGAATCTTTTTGGTTTCGTTTACAACCTTCATTTCTTCCTTTGTGTAACCGTTTTCACAGAATACATCAATTTGCGGAATTACGTTAAATGAAATCGGCTTTTTAAAGGCATTCGGTGTAAAATCTTGTCCTGCCAATGTTGCTTTTGTATTTTCGGTTAATTCATTTATAGCTTTCAAACCTGCGCCAGATACTGCCTGATAGGTTGAAACTAAAAGTCTTTTTATCTCATATTTTTCGTGCAGAGGTTTTAAAACAAGCATCAATTGTGATGTTGAACAATTCGGATTTGAAATGATGCCTTTGTGTTTCCTTAAATCTTCATCATTAACGTAAGCGATAACGAGTGGAACATCGTTTTCCATCCTGAAGGCTGAAGAATTATCGATTAACACACCGCCGCGTTTTACAATTTCCGGTGCGAATTTTTGAGAAGTTGAACCGCCGGCAGATGCCAAAACGATATTCACTCCGTCAAAACTTTCAGGTTTAGCTTCTTCAACTGTATATTCTTTTCCTTGAAATTGAAGTTTTGTTCCGGCACTTTTTGCACTGGATAAAAATTTTATTGATTTATAAGGAACTTCAAGTTCGGTTAAAATCTTTGTTATTTCTCTTCCTACGACGCCTGTTGCGCCTAAAATTGCTATATTGGGTAATTCTTTTGTCATGTTTATACCTCCGCTAAGTGTTTTTTATCATACTACATCAATAATATTTTACAAGTTAAAGCAAGGGGTGGTATTGAAGGTGCGTTTACCTCTAGCCTCCGAGGTATTTTTGTAATGTTTCTCGGTTAAATACTTCAATACTGTTTGCTGAATGGATAAATATCATATCGGTAATCATTGATTTTAAATTATCAAAATCTGAAAATGCCATTTTGTTTCTCAAATCGTCCATATTATTTGCAAGGAATTCCATAATGATTGTTTTGTCGTTATGAACGAGACTTGAAAAATAATCAAAAGACTCTTTTGATTTTATACCTTCAAGATAAATCATATCGGGAGATTGGAATTCTATAAATCTTGCGGCTTTATCCATATTAAATCCGACATTTTCATTAAATTCACATTGATTAACGCCGTGAAGCTCATATTTTGCAATACTTTCAAGTGTCATAATATTTTTCTTGGACTTTGCAGCTTCAAGTAAAAGCGAATATATTACGTGGGTTTTTCCGCTTAAAGACGAGCCGCAAACAAGAATTATTCCCGGTTTATCCAGTGCCTGTTTAATCTCTGACAACTCCGGTTTTGAGGTAATCATTTCATCAAGAGATTTTGGAGGCTTGTAGATTTTTAAGAAAATCCTTTCTCCCATGATTGTCGGGAAGGTTGAAACACTTGCGATTACAATAATATTATCAACCTTAAAACATAATTTGCCAAGTTGCGGCACTTCCGAAACAGAAGGATCAAGTTCAGACAGAGTTTTTAATTTTGCGGTAAACAAAGACACAAGTGCTGTCGGGATAACCCCTTTATTTTCAAGTTCTCCGTGTTTTTTAAAGTTTACGCCAAGACCTTCTTCTTCACCCTGAAAGGTTACTTCGTGTATTCCTTCTAAAATAGCTTGTTTTAAGATTGCACGAACAATTTTTTGGATATGATCATCACTCAAATCCTCTTTGTGAAGCTCATCCTGCCAGTTGTAGCCGGAGTTTGCCTCTGTTGAAATGTTGCCTACCGAGATATCCGTTTTATAGTATTCATCAATTTTTTTCAAAATACTTTCTTCTGATGACAAAACCGGATCAATTTCGCATTCGGCAGTTTCCATAATTCTGTCTATTGCAAACAAATCTCTCGGGTCAGCCATTGCAACGGTTAAGGTGTTTTCAATCTTAAATAACGGAATAATTTTGTATCTTCTTGCATCCGAAAAACTTATATATTTGAGGCATTTTGAATCAAGTGCATAATCGTCGAGGTTCACGAACGGAGTATGCAGCTTTGATTCGAGGAATTTTATAAGTTGGTCTTCCGTTAAAAATCCGGAATTTACAAGTGCCTGACCGATATTGATATTTTGAGCTTTTGCAATTTCTTCTGCCTGCTCAACCACTTCAAACTGAACCAGACCTTCTCTTACAAGGTCATATTTTAATGTTTCTAAAGTTTTGTTTGTAATTGTATTCATTTCACTTTTTCCGGTTCTAAGTATTTTTGAACGGTTGCCACAACTTCATCGAGGTCAAACGGTTTTGTAATATATTCATTTGCCCCTGTTTCTTCTCCGATAAGTTTGTCCTCTTCCTGCGAACGTGCAGTTACCATAAGTATCGGAATGTTTTTATATTTTTGGTCAAATTTTAAAAGACGGCTGATTTTGTAGCCGTTTATTCTTGGCATCATGACGTCTAAAATCATTAAATCAGGTACGATTTCTCTTGCAAGTTTCAGCCCGTCTTCACCGTTATATGCACAATAGCAGGTATAGTCGCAGTTTTCCAGCACAAACTTCAAACTTTCAACGATATCCTGTTCATCATCAACAATAAGAATCTTTTTCATAATATCCCCTAATCTGTTAGCAGTATTGTAGCATATTTTTTACTTGCTGCAAACTCTCTTAATATTTTCTTTTGTCAAAGTTCTTACTTCTTTATCAATTTCAAAAATTTCATCAATTGTCGGGTTTTGAACAACGTTGTGGGATGCCATCATTCTTTCCGTTACGGAATAAATATCAAAAAGGCAAATTTCATTGTTTAAAAATGCAAAAACAGCTTCTTCGTTTGCCGCATTGAGACAAACAGTCGCACTTCCTCCGGTTTTTCCGGCATGATATGCAAGTTTTACGGTCGGGAATTTTCCATAATCCGGTTCTTCAAAATCAAGTCTTGCAATTTCGGTGAAGCTAAAGCTCTTTGATTTTATACCTTCGTAGCGTTCTGGATATGTTATTGCATACTGAATAGGAATATGCATGCTGGGAAGTCCGAGTTGTGCGATAACGCTTCCGTCCCTGTATTCTATTGCGGAATGAATTATGCTTTGAGGGTGGATAACAACTTCAATTTTGTCATAAGGCATATTGAAAAGATGATGTGCCTCAATTATTTCCAAACCTTTATTCATAAGAGTCGCAGAGTCCACCGTAATTTTTTTGCCCATATGCCATCTTGGGTGAGCAAGTGCTTCTTCAACTGTTGCACGCTTCATATCTTCCGTTGTTTTTCTTAAAAACGGGCCGCCGCTGGCTGTTATAATAAGCTTATCAACCTGCGAGATATCTTTGATGCACTGGTGAATTGCACAATGTTCACTGTCAACCGGAATAATTTTAACCCCTTTTTCTTTAGCCTTTGCCATAACGATATCTCCTGCCATAACAAGAGTTTCTTTGTTGGCAAGAGCAATATCAATTCCGTTTTCAATAGCTTTTAATGTCGGTCTTAAGCCTATTTTACCGGATACAGCAACTAAAATTATGTCATTTTCTCTGTCGGAGCATATTTCATCCAAAGATGCATATTTGGCTCCCGAAAGTTCGTTAGGGTTTGAACAGTACGCATATTTTGGTTTAAATTTTTCAATTTGTTTGTTTAGAAGTTTCGCGTTATCTCCGCCGGTCAGTGCTATAATTTCAAATTTATCCTGAAGTTTTTCAATTACTTCAAGTGCCTGTCTTCCTATTGAGCCGGTTGAACCTAATATACTGAGTTTTCTTTTGTGCGTATCCATTTGTAAATATTATATCCGAAATATGTTTATTATGAATTTTTATCCGAGCCGTTATGTACAGGGATTGCTACATAAAAACTGGAACCTTTGTTTTCTTCACTGTCACACCATATTGCACCATGCTGAGCTTTTATAAGACGTTTTGCAATAGGAAGTCCCAATCCTGTTCCGCCGACTTTGCGCGAAAGTGAATTTTCAAGTTGAGTAAATTTATCAAAAGCTTTTGGTATATCATCAGATTTTATTCCGATACCCTGGTCAATTACACTGACAACAACATAGTCTCCGTTAAGTGCTTTCAAATCCTTTTCGAAATATGAATTTTTATCTATTGATTCTGCATTTTTCAGCTCGGATTTAATGGTTACCGATTTTCCTTCGGGGGTGAATTTTATTGCATTTGAAACAAGATTTTTCAGAACCTGACCAAGTCTGTGGGAATCGGCATAAATCTCCGGCAGGTTATCCTGTTCCTGAGTGCTTAAATTTATTCCCTGCTTTTTAGCTTCCAAATCGTAGCTGTTTTTAACATTTTCTATAACTGAATGAATGTTCATTGACGAATAATTGAAATTCATCATATCAGCTTCAATTTTATTCATATCCAAAATGTCGTTTGTAATATTGGTCAAATCATCAACGTTTCTTTTTGCCATATCAATAAATACTTTTGCTTTTTCGCTCATTTCACCGCATTGACCGCTTGCTAATATACTTATGGCATTTTTAATCGGGGTCAGAGGCGTTCTCAACTCGTGTGAAACGATGGAAATAAATTCGGATTTTATCCTTTCAAGTTTTTTTAATTTCTCGTACAATCCTGCACTTTTTAATGGCAGAGAAACCTGTTGAACGATAGTTTGGAAATATGTTGCATCATCGGTTGTGAAAGGTTTTTCTTTGAAAATTTCAATGCAGCCAAAGAAGTTGTCCCCCAAATCAATCGGTGCAAACATGTTGTCATATTGAAAAATTGAAAAAGTAAACTTGTTATTGGGATTTTTTATAATTTTAATAACTTTTAAATCCGTGTCGTCTACCTCAAAAGGTTGTTTTGTGCCTTCAAAAAGAGATTTGTAATGCAGAACGGAACGGAATTTTAAAGCGTTTATAAGTTCTTCGGATATGTCGTATAAAGAATTTATAATTAGTACAGGCTCATTGTCCGAACCGCAGGAGATTGTACAAGTGAGATCAAAACTTAATGATTTATCAAGACCTTCTATCATGTATTCAATAAGTTTTTTGGTATCAAGGGTTCCTGCAAAATGGGAACTTGTGTTATAAAGGACGTTCAGACGATACAGACTGCCGGAAAGGGCTTTATTTTTTTCTGAAAGGCTGTCTGCTGTCTGTTTGTTTTTTAAAAGGACAGAAATTGTTGATTGCAGGATATCATCGGAAAAACTGTCAAACAAATATCCGTTGATGTATTTTGAAAGATTTTCATCAATAGTTTCGTCTTTTTTAATAAGCAAAATTTGTATATTTTCAAAAGAGGATTTTATTTTTTTTACGATGCTGCAAATATCAGGATGTTCTATTTTTTCATCTATTATGACAATATCTGCCGGCTCAACCTCTAAAGAATCATATATAGAAGTCTCGGTGCAGCAAGAACTCACGTGAATGTTTTGATTATTCAACAAATTTTTATATCTGCTCAAAATAGCATCATTTTCAGATATAATTAAAATATTCCCCATATTTTTATTTTATTCTGAGTAAAAATTTTTGCAAGTTGTTAAAATTCCAAAATTTCAAGCACAAAATCCGTGTAAAATTTTGTAAATGCGTGAAGGAAAATTTTTCTGAAAATAAAAGCGTGTTGGCATTCTTCAAAGCTGTCAAGTCCGTAATTATACGTAAGTAGAATTACGGACTTTTTTTCTTGAAAAAATCGTCTATACTGAAAATGTAATCAAACAGATCCGGGCTTAAAGCACGGATAATCTGGAGATTACAGGTAGTAGTTTGTGTTCTTACCTCTGTGTGAGAGCTATTGACAATGTAATAATGCAGACGGGATTATGAAGCGTGAAAAATTTCAGAAAAAACAGAGCAATCTTATCATAAACTTATTGGTCAGAGTTATACTCTCTCCCCCCTATTCCTAATACACATTTACTCTCATTATGATGTATAGGGGAGGCTGTTGTCTTGCTGATATCCTCCTCTATATTTTTATTATCGGAAATATTTTTAATTTTAGATAAATGAGCTTAGGTTAAGATTATGTGAACCGGAATTAAGAGGACTGAATGAAACTATCTCCTACAAAACTGAAGATTATAAAGTTATTAGCTCGCGGATTTTCAGATAAAGAAATTTCTCAACATTTGCAAATGTCTGCCAGAACTGTGCAAACGCATATAAATTCCATAGTCTTGGGATTTAGTGCGAGGAACAGAACACATGCAGTAGCAATTTATATGCAAGCTAATCCCCAAACAAAGATATTATGAGGTTTATATGTTAAAAAGAATCATTTTGCACTGGAGTGCAGGAAGGTATTACCCGACAGAATTTGAAAAACAATACTATCATTACCTTGTGGATGTTGATGGCAATGTCACTTCAGGAAAATTCAGACCGGAGGATAATGAAGACTGTACTGACGGTTGTTATGCAGCGCACACAGGCGGTGGAAATACCGGATCAATAGGCGTGTGCTTGTGCGGAATGTGTGGATTTATATCAAATTCCTTTTGCGGATATTATCCGATTGTCAGAAAACAGTTTGAGTCCTGTATGAGCTTTACAGCCGTGCTTTGTAAAAAATACGGAATTAAAATTTCACCGCAAACTGTTCTTACACACTATGAATTTGGAAAATTAAACCCAAAAACATCGAGTGCAGGAAAAATTGATATTGTTCATCTTCCTCCGTACCCGTGGGTTGCAAAAGATGATGTCGGTTCTTTTATCAGGACTAAGGTTCGTTGGTATTTAGAAAAATTATAAGGAGTTTTGGTTATGGATATTAGTTTTTTTGATTTATCAGGCGGGATTAACCAGTCTACAACAAAAACAGAGCTGGGATTAGCTGTTCAAAAAATTTACTGGGCTGATTCTAAAAATGTTGAATTATACAATAACCGTGGGATTATAAGGCAAAAGGGCAATACGTTGTTTTTAGAGCTTCCCGTGGTAGAGGAGGTTAAAAAATTATGCCAAATGGAATTTGATGGTGAATTTAAACTGGTTATCATAACAATATCAGGTAAAATTTATGTGTATGACGAAAAAACAGATAACCTTACGCAAGTGAATAAAACTTTAACCGGAACAAAACCTCTGGTTGTCCCTTTTCTGCGTGGAGCAATTATTTCAAGTGAATCGGATTCAATGTGTTATCTGAAGAATAATGCAAATTATGATGTTGAAGAATATACGGTAAATGATATCAGCGGGAATACTCTTTACCCCGACTTTATAACTGTACATAAAGGAAGAGTCTGGTGCTCAAAAGGTTCAACTTTGTACTATTCTGCAATCGGGAGTTACAGTGATTTTACAACTCCGGATGATGCGGGGTACATAAATGATTTTCACACCGATACGGCAGATATTATTTCGATGTGTTCATATAAGGATTATCTTGCTATATATAAACACGACAGGGTGTATCTTCTTTCAGGCTCAAATCCCGAGGATTTTTCGGTCGCACTTTTTGCAGACAGAGGGGTATATGCTTCGAATGCCGTTGTTAATGTCGATAACAAGCAAATATTTTTAAGTAACGGAATATATGCACTGGAACAAGTGGGTGAATTAAATCAGATACGTCTTGGCTCTGAGATTTCAAAAAATATAAGAAAAGAATTTGACAATTTTGACAAATCAAGATTAAAGGAATCTTTTATTGTTCATTACCCCAAAAAGCATCAGGTGTGGTTTTTTGTACCGTATTTTGACAAATCATATTTCAATACAATATGGATAAACGATTATTTAAACCACTGTTGGTATAAAAGGATTGTTCCCCAAAATATTTCAGCCGCCTGTATTTTTGATTCAAATATCGTAAGTGCAGACAGTGACGGTAAGATATACATTGAAGATATAGGTAATACTTTTGACGGTGTACCGATAGAATTTATGTGGAAATCCCCGTTTTTATCTTTAGGTAATGTCTTGCACAGAAAATTGATAGATGAGTTTTATTTTGTTTTGGATGATGTTCAGGATAATAATTTTAAATTTTCTTTGTATAAGGATTATGACGGTGAATATAAAGAAGATACAGAACTAATTTATTCAAAGCACTACACACATTTTATGTGGGCCGATGATAATACTCCGGATACTGCACAGTACAAATGGAATGATGGTGAAAGTGATTCTCCGGTATGGCCCGTTACAACAAATGTTATGGAAAAAGCTGAAATTTGCGGAAGTAATTTTTCCGTTCAGCTTTGTGTTGAGGGAAGCGAAGTTACTGATAATTGTGCAATTATCGGGCTTCAATTCCGAGAAATTTATAATGACGATTAAGCCAACCACCACTCATATGTAGTTAATATTTAAAAATGAAAGGACGAAAAATGACAGAACAAACTTCTTATTCAGTTTTTATTCCTCAGATTTGGAGTCAAAAATTAAATCAGTTGTTAGAAAAAAATTGTGTTATGCTCCAATGTGTAAACAGAAATTGGGAAGGAGAAATCAAAAATCAGGGTGATACCGTAAAAATTATCACTCCTGCAAGTGTTTCGGTTTCTACCCTGACCTCAAGTGATATTACTTACAGTGCATTAACTCCTACTTCTCAGGATTTGGTAATTGATCAGAAAAAATTCTTTGCATTCAAAATTGATGATGTTTCTCAGGCTCAATCCAATGCTGACATTATGGAAGCTCATCTTGAAAGTGCGAAAAAAGCTATTGAAGAAGTTCAGGATACATATCTGCTTGGTATGCACACAAATGTAAAAGCTGCAAATACCGTTGGGACAGAAGCTTCTCCGGTAACCTTGAACAAATCAACAATTTATGAAAAATTTGTAAATTTATCACTTGCGTTAAAAAATTCTAACGCCGTAAGTGCCGGAACACGACCGTGGGTTGTAATTAACCCGAATATTGAAGCGTATTTGCTACAATCACCGGAATTTATTTCGGCATACAATGTTGCCGATGAAACATTAAGAGAAGGCTCAATCGGCAGAATTGCGGGCATGGATGTGCTTGTAAGTACGAATTTAACGGCAGTGGACGGTAAATATTATGTTCTTGCCGGTACAAATGATGCTATTACCTTTGCATCTCAGCTGTCAAAAATTGAAAGTTTGAGAGATAAGGACAGCTTTTCCGATTTGGTAAGGGGTCTTTATTTGTATGGTGCAAAGACCGTTCAGCCGGATGCTTTGGCTAAAATGATTGTTTCCGCTTCATAGAGCTGAAAACCTTATGTGTTTTAAAATATGCTCCCATTCCGTATGGGAGTGGGAGTATATTTCGTTTAATCAGGAGATATCAGATGTTTAAAGATATAAAAAATCAAATAAAAGAGCTGGCAAAGAATGCAGTTTTAGTGGCAGAAACAGAATTAGGCACAGGAAAAGGACAGGAGAAAAAGAAGATGGCAGTGAATTATGTTGTTAGTAATCTCCCTTTTTCAAACCTTGTGAAAAACATTATCGCAATAATCCTTTCAGGCTTTATAGATGATGTTATAGAAATTTCTGTAAAACTAATGAACAATTCTTTGTCCGGAGAACAAGGAGAATAAATTATGGAAAAAAATATTGAAAATTTAATTTCATCGCTTGCCGTGAGTCCGCAATCAGAGTCGGATACCGGTTATAAGGATATTTTTTATCAGTTGGAGCAGCTGATTGGTGCTGATGTAAACAGAGTTCAGGAGCTTGTGCAAAATAACGTGATTACACAAGAACAAGGACAATATCTGTATAATCAATTACTAAAAAAAGCTCAACTCATAAACAATTATAAACTTGCACAGCAAAGTAATGTTTCCCCTGCAATTCAAGCAGAAGCCCCTGATGAAGAAGATGTTCCCGAAGAAAGTCCTATGGATTTGTTTAATAAAGAACGTCCGGGATTTTTTGAGGCTTCGGGTCGTGGCGATATCCTGAACTACATAAAAGATTTTGATATGGACAAAGATGAAATTGTCAAAATTGCTCAGCTGATTGAGGCTCTTGAACACTCAGCGGTTGACAATTATTTGAAAAAATCCGAATACGAGAAATCATTGAATGACGAGAACGCAATCGCAAAAAGCAGATTGTCGGCGTATGCCCAAAAACCTGCTTCTGACGGTAATATGGTTAAGGTATTTACTCGTGAGGAAATCGGCAAAATGAGTGGAAAAGAATTTACCCAAAACGAAGATGCCATTATGGCTCAGCTCAAAAAAGGGCTAATAAAGTAGACGGTAAATTTGTTGGTTGTGTCCGGGCAAGAAATTTTATTTCTTGTTCGGACAATGAAAACTAAAGGAGATAAAATGAATTTTTTTGAAATTATAAATGAGTGCTTACTGGAACTCAATTACAAACAGGTAAATGCCTTTTCCGAACTGATAAAAAACGATCACAAAAGAATTATAACGATTCTGAACATAATAAATAAGGAAATATGTGCATGTGAAGGCTGGGATTTCTTATTAAGAAAAGCAACTGCAACTTTGAGTGCCGGAAGCAATGAAATCCAAAATACCGTAAACGGAAGGATATTATACTTGTTTGTCGGCGGGGTAAGGCACGATTATTGTGAGGATGTCGAATCTTTTGTTTCAGGTAATCCCAAAGTGGATACATATTCAAGCTTTGCAGACAAGTTGCTTTTTCCAAAATACGATGAGGATAAGACTTTGGATGTTGTTTACTATACAAATAACTGTGCCAAAGACGGTGAAGGAAACGAAAAGGCAAAACTTGAAGATCCTGATGATGTTCCTTTGATTCCCATGCCTTATGCAGAACCGCTTTTAATTTACGGTACTTGCCTCAGGCTGAAAGCTAATACGGAGCATTTTAAATTCCCGTATTGGCAGGGAATGTACAATGAGGCTTTGAGAAACATGAAATCAAAAACGAGTGCTGCCTTCAGGCATGCTCCGCAAATAAATCTTTTCAGACGGCAAAAACCCTAAAAAAAACAGGAAGTCGTTTTCATTCCCCCCTGTTAAGATTTACACTAGCCGAAATATAAATAGCATGTTCATTATACAAATTATTGGAAAAAAATACAAATTATTATAAGAAATGTAACAAGATGAAACAATTAACACAACAGCAAAAAAGGTTCGTAAGTGAATATATAAGGACTCTGAACGGAGAAACTGCCGCAGAAAAATCCGGTTATAAATGCAAAGACCTGAAAAGTTTTTCTTCAGAATTGCTTAAAAAAGATTACATAATCCATGAAATAAAGACGCAGCTGAAACTCCAGATAGAATCTCTCAATGTGCAAAAGGGTTATGTGATACAAAAACTTCTTCAAATAGCTGAATTTTCACTTGAGGAAGAAGATATTGTTGATAAAGACGGCACCCCGACTGGAAAGAAAAAATTAAGGGATTCTTCTGCGGGATTAAAGGCACTGGAAGGTTTGTGCAAATATTTGGGTTTTTCACAAAACAAAGGTGAGGATGACCAAAGGGAAGCAAAAATTATCACTATTGAGAACCTTGATGATGAAAAAATTTAATAATGGAAAGGTAAAATGATGAAAAAAAATAAAAATATTGAAGAAATGTTATTGAGTGATGAAAATTACGAAAAAATGGTAAAAGAAAGAACCGAACAGGAATTTGAAAAAGTTCTTCAGGAAGACGATTCTGTTAAGGGCAGGTATATAACCGATATTAAATCTGTTCCGCCGGACAAACTGTTTTCAAAAACGGCAACTTTCGAAGTTATAAACAAATCAAGCAAAACGAGATCCTTTATAAACGGATTGCAGGCAGACGGATATTTGGGTGCGAACAATTCAGACAGGGCAAAACTTTTGTCTGGAGAAACAAATTCCTTTGTAAGCGGTGATAATTTTATAAAATTTGTGAAAGTAAAAGTTTAGAATGTGCAAATTCATACAACTAACTTCCTCAGACGATCAACCTTTGCACTGTATCCCAATGGTTGAAAAGCTCTTCATAAAGTACTTCAGATATATTCAGGATGATTTTTCCTGTGTAGATGACATTAAAAAATACATTTACTCCGCAGCTCCTTTCTTTTGGATAATTCTGGATTATGAGGACAACTTTATGGGATTTGTGTATCTGGATAATATTGTCGGAAACAGTGGCAGTATCTATAGTGCAGAACTCACAACGGCTTTTGTACCGGAGGCCTGGGGTGATTTCACCCGATACAGTGCAAAGATTTTTTTAAAGAAGTGTTTTGACGAATTTGGCTTGCAAAAGATTACGGCAAATATTTATCCTGACAATTTCAGGGTTAAAAACTTGTTGAAAGATGCAGGATTTGTTTACGAATCAACATTAAAAAATGCAACCCTAAGATTCGGCAAAATGCAGGATATAGATATATATGCCCTATACAGAAATTACTATGAATAAATAAAGGAAAGAATTATGGATG
>JAFYDY010000094.1 GCA_017544545.1 bacterium | reverse complement strand
TCGGATTATATAGACAACGAAGATTTGAAGGTAAAACTCAGAAATATTTCACCCTTGAATAATATAGACAAGAAAATGCTTAATGACCTTATGCGGTATGCGGCTAATAATAATGAAATTGTAGTATATTATAATTCTTCTGCATCCGGCAGAAAAAACATTACAATTCTTGCAGACAGGCTATATATAAACAATAACAAGTTGTATTTATCGGGTTACAATTCCGAGCATAATTCTTATTCAAGTTTTCTTGTATCAAAGATAATAAAAATAGTCGGTGTAAATATTGAAAACAAAACGCTTGAAGCCCCTGTGATTACTGTCGGGTATCAATATATCGGTACTTCCGGCGAAATATTTGAACCGGTTTCGGGTGAGAAAATATTAAAAACTGAAGGGAATAAAAATCTTGTGGAAATTTCTTCCCGTAACAAATTTGATATTATGCAAAGAATACTGTCGCTTTCTCCAAAGTGTACCGTGCTTTATCCCGAAGATTTTAAAAAAGATATCGTCCAAACCCTGAAGAAAATGAAAGAGGCATACCTTGAAAAATAATAAAAAATTAAACAACGGCTGCCTGAAAATCTTTTATTTTCTGAGGCTGCTTTATGAAGACAGAGCTTACTATTCCGACGTTGTGGATATTTTTAAAGATGAGATTAATGAACAATCGGCAAATAATATTCAGGTAACGCTAAACAAATACATAAATACCCTCAAAGTTTTCGGAATAAAAATTAAAAAGGTTAATAACAAATATAATCTTATGAGCAGTCTTTATTCCGTTCAGTTTACTCTGGAAGATCTTAAATCAATAAGTATATTAGCATCAGGTGTTAAAAATTTTCCCGATAAAGAACTGTCCGAAGAAATAAATAGTTTTATACATTCAATAACGCTGAGAATGAGTAATGAAGATAAAACGACTCTGAGTATGCTTGGCAATTCACTCGGGTATGATTTTTCTTTCTTTTATTTAGATATACGAAAGCAAATAGAAGACTGTGAAAAACTGTGTAAAGAAAATCAGCTTCTGGATTTGATATACCTGAAGGATAATCATGAGGTTCGGAGTACCTGTGTTGCAAAAGAAATTATATATGATTCTAAAAATGCTTATCTTAGAGTACACGATTCCGTGAAAAGACAATCGTTGGAAATTCCCATCAATGACATTCTCCATATTGCAATGCTTCCAAATCGAACAAGTAATGTTGAATTGAATACAACGGTTGTATACAAAATTAAGGGCAGATTGTCAAAAACTTATAAACTGAAAGAATATGAGGTTTCTCAAGGGTATGATGCCGACGGTAATCTCGTTGTGGTAAATCGAAACGAACCTTTTGAAAAACTCCTTTCAAGATTGATGAAATATACAACAAGCTGCGAACTTGTCTCTCCAAAATATTTACGGGATGATATGATTAAACTTATCTCGAATTCCCTCTCAAATTATGGGGAATAGCGTATTTTTAATTTCATAAATTTGTACTATTGAAATTTGGTCAAAAGTGTAGTTTAATGGGTTTAAGCAGTCAGTAAGGAATGTTGTTATGTTGGAAATTACTAAAACCCAGGATGACGGAACACTTAAAGTATTGAACCTGAATGAAGCCGTTTCAGGCTCCTGGTTTAATCTTATAAATCCGACAAGAGATGAGATACAGCAGGTATCCCTCGTTTTGGGCTTGGATGAAAGTTTTCTTAACAACTCATTAGACGCAGACGAGTTATCACGTATGGATTTTGAGGACGGTAACCTCCTTATCATTACTAACGTGCCTATTATGGATGAAGAAGGTAATTTTGATACTTTGCCTTTAGGTTTGATTTTCACTCCGGAAAGTATGATTACTGTTTGTTCTCACGAAAATAAAATTATAAATTCTTTTAATGAGGATACGGCGAAGTTCTTTGATACAAGACACAAAGCAAATTTCATGTTGAACATCCTGTATCGTGCATCAAAGTTTTATCTGAGATATTTGAATATAATCAATAAACAGACAGAAACCATTGAAGATTCACTGAGAAAGACAACCAATAACAAAGCGTTGTTTCAGCTGATGGAAATTCAGAAATCTTTGGTTTACTTCACAACGGCTTTAAAAGACAACCAGCTGGTGCTTCAAAAACTTTTGAGAATGGTTAATGCTCAGGCACTTCAAAGGATTTTGAAATTTACCGAAGATGATATTGATATGCTGGAAGACGTTATTATTGAAAATAAACAGGCTGCCGAAATGGTTGAAATGCACAGAACAATTTTGGAAAGTATGATGGATTGTATGGCTTCAATCATTAACAATAACCTGAACCTTGTAATGAAATTTTTGGCAGCAATTACGATTATTATGTCTATCCCGACTATGATAGGTAGTTTCTGGGGTATGAACGTTCCTATGCCGTTTGGGGAAAACAGTTTCGGATTTTTAATTGTTATTATGCTTTCAATCGTTGCAACCTGTATAGTTGCGGTATTCTTTAACCGAAAAGGTATGTTTTAATATATGTTGGAGCCGCTTTTAGCCCTTGTTGTGAGGATATTTTCGAATCCTGCGGCAAATGTTTTTCAAAAAAAGTTATCCGACAAATATCCTGCAATACTTATAAACCTCTATTCCTATGCGTTTTTAACCCTTTTTTGTGCATACCCGATTTTGACAAATAACTGGGGACAATATAATGTGGGGTATTGGTTATATGTCGGGTTGGCAGGCATGTTGTGTACCTTAGGATCAGTGTGTTTAATTAAAGCGCTGCAATATGGTGAGATGTCTGTATTAGGGCCGATAAATTCGTACAAATGTCTTGTCGGACTTGTTGTCGGGTTTGTTGCATTGGGTGAAATCCCAAGTGTATTCGGTCTTTTAGGTGTTATTTTAATTCTTTTCGGAAGTTGGTTTATTTTTGATACCGTTCCTGAGGGGTTTAGTTTTAAGCTATTATTGAGAAAGGACATAATTTTAAGATTTTGTGCATTATTTTTCACAGGATGTGAAGCAGTAGTCTTAAAAAAGATAATTTTGATGTCCTCGGCAGGTGAATGTTTTATGCTATGGTGCCTGTCAGGCTTTGTTTTTACACTTATCCTTGCGGCATTGTTCAGAGTCAAAATGGAGATGTTACCCAAGAAGGATTTATCACAAACTTTTTTGATAGCTTTATGTCTTGGACTTATGCAGTATTCAACAAATATTGTGTTTAAACATCTGAACGTGGGTTTGTCTTTGGCCCTGTTCCAATTGTCAAGTGTAATTGCCGTTTTGGCAGGATATTATATGTTCAGAGAAGGCAGTTTGGTTAAAAAACTCGCGGGAACGTTTGTTATGATTTTTGGGAGTTGCTTAATCTTATTATTTTAATTTTTAAAATTCGGCGTGTTTGTATTAGAATAGTAGTAAAGAAAGTTATATTAAGAGGGAAAAATAATGAAAGTATCTATAAATTGGCTGAATGAGTTTGTGGATTTGTCTGATATCGAGGCTGAACAAATTGCTCATGAGCTTACAATGAGCGGTTTGGAGGTTGAGGCGATTGAGGATGTTAAACCAAGTTTTACTAATATTAAAACGGTTAAGATTGAAAAAATTGATGCTCACCCGAATTCCGACAGATTACATTTGGTTACCGTAAATTTGGGAAATGAAACAAAAACCGTTGTTTGCGGGGCTCAAAATATTAAAGAAGGACAAATAGTTCCTTATGCAAGTGTCGGCTCACAGGTTTTGGACAGAAAAACAGGCGAAATGTTTACCCTGACGCCTGCCGTTATCCGTGGGGTAGAATCTCAGGGAATGCTTTGTTCTGCCGATGAACTCGGTGTTTCAGAACGTGGTTATCAGGAAGAAGACGGTATTTTGATACTTAACAGAATTTTCCCAAGCGTCAGTGTGGGCGAAGATGTTAAAGATGTTCTCGGCTTTGAAAAAGACACGGTAATTGATGTTGCTCCGACTGCAAACAGAGGAGATCAAATGTCTGTTGTCGGGGTTGCGAGAGAACTGAGTGCCTTGTTTAACAAACCTCTGAAATTTAACAAAATAGAATGTGTGAAAGATTTATCAACCGACAAATTTAAGGTAGAAATTAAAGATAATGACGTTTGTAAATATTATTCATTAGCAATTTTGAAAAACATTAAAATAAAACCGTCACCTGATTGGATGCAAAAAAGACTTGTTGCATCAGGGGTTCGTGCAATAAATAATGTTGTTGATATTACAAACTATGTTATGCTCGAATACGGCTGCCCGCTGCATGCTTTTGATTATGACAAGTTAAACGGATATCTTTGTGTAAGACGAGCAAAAGAAGGTGAAAAGCTTGTAACACTTGACGGAGTTGAAAGAACCCTTACAAATGATACTGTTCTTATTGCAACGGAAAAAGAAGGAGTATGTCTGGGCGGTGTCTTTGGCGGTGCTAATTCTGAAATTGATGACAATACAAAATCTTTAGCACTTGAAGCTGCATACTTTACACCGGTTACAAACAGAAAATCTGCACGTTCAGTCGGATACAGAAGTGAAGCAAGTGCAAGATTTGAACGGGGAATTGATATTGAGGCTGTTAAACCTGCACTTATGCGTGCAATGCAGCTTTTGGTTGAATATGCGGATGCTGAAGTTATCGGAGTGGTTGAAGACGGCAAAAATGAACTTGACGAACTTGATATAACCCTGAGATATAATCAGATTAAAAGAATTTTGGGTTGTGAAATAGCGTCTGACAGATGCGATACAATCCTTGAAAACCTTGGTTTTGAAAAATTAGGCGGAAACGATGCTGCCGCAAAATTCAAAGTCCCGAGTTTCAGAGCATATGATGTTACCCGTGAAATTGACCTTATTGAAGAAATTGCAAGAATAAACGGTTATGACAAAATCGCACCGTCCCTGCCAAATAAATCTCAGACACCTGTTATAACTTTGGGTGAAAAGGTTATAAAAAGAGTTCACGAATTGATGCTGGCAGCTGGTTTGAATGAAATTCAGACAAGTTCTTTGATAGGAAAATCTTTGCTCGATAAATTTAAAATTACTTATGATGATGAAAATGCCGTAAAGGTTGAAAATCCTGCAAGTGAAGAATATTCAATGCTTCGTCAGACTTTGGCGGCAAGTGTTTTGAATTGTATGAAATATAATTTTGACAACGGTCAAAAAGTTTTCCATGCATATGAAATAGGCAGAACATACAAAAAAGTTGCACCTGCTGATGAGAAAAATTCCGGTGTAAAAGAAACTCTTGTTTTGCAGGGTGTTTTGACAGGTGAAGTTCAGCACTCAATGTGGCAAAATCCGCCCAAAACTGATTTCTATACGGTAAAAGGTATTGTTGAGAATTTGTTTGAAGATCTTGAGATTTCAAGAAGAATAAAACTTGTTCCGCTTGAACAATCTTCGCTTGCCTCAACTCACAATACTTTCCATCCGTACAGAACGGCTGTAATTTTGTTATTGGGTAAACAGCCCCAGCCGATAGGATATTTTGGGCAGCTTCATCCTTCTTTGATTGAAAAACTGAAATTAAATCAGGATGCGTTCATGTTCAAAGTTGATTTGGATGAAGTTATCGGAGCTGTGAAAGAAAATGTTCCGAGATTTAAACATCTGCCGCAGTATCCTGAAGTAAAACGTGATTTGGCATTTATAATAAATGATGATGTAACGTATGACGATATTCAAAAGGTCATCAAGTCCGGTGTTAAACAAAACATCTTTAAAGGTTCGGAAATTTTTGATGTATATCAGGGCGAACACGTTGAAGACGGCTTTAAATCCGTTGCGTTCAGAATAAGAATGCAGGATGAAAATGCAACTTTGACGGATGAAATTATTGATCAGCAAATGACATCTGTTCGTGAAAAACTTCAAAAAGCTTATGCACAAATTTCTTTCAGAGAATAATTGAACAAAGCAGTCCGAAAATCGTTTTATAAGGCGAGGGTAAGTATTATGAAAATCAATTTAAAAAACATAATTATATTATTAGCGGTAGTATTCGGTTTTGCGCTTTCAACATATGCAAAAGACGTTGTTCCGGTGCGTCCGAATATTAATCAGGTTCAGTCTGTCGGATTGTATCAGGTTGGAAATGATGTGAAAATATACCAAGAGCCTGATGAAGATTCTCTCGTTTTATACCGTGTTCGATGGAATAAAGATGACTTTTTCCCGGAAGAAATAGGGTTTGAAAGATTTTTTGTAGTTTATCTGGAGAAAAAAGATTTGGCACTTGTTGCCGTCACAGATTATGATGACGAGTGGGTTGAAATTATTTATGACAATGTTACAGGTGCAAAGGGCTGGATAAAGATGGATGATCCGTACAAATTCATGACGTGGATTAATTTTTATAATTCATACGGCAGAAAATACGGGTTAAACTTGTTAAAAAGTTCTCCGGAATTTTGTAATGATCTAAAGGCCTCAATGGATGATGGTGCAAGGACTATTTCAACAATAAATCAGCCAAAGAAAATTAATTTGAATATTATTCGCGGAAACTGGGCATTGGTCAGCGTAATGGATTTGGACAGAACTCCAAAAACAGGTTATGTCAGATGGCGTTCGGAAGATGGGGTACGCTATTTCTTCCC
>JAFYDY010000093.1 GCA_017544545.1 bacterium | reverse complement strand
TGGTTCCCTTGTGAATTTATTTCATATTTGTAGTATTTAGCACTGTCGCCTGTCCCATATGTATTTTCTACATAATCAGCAGGGTTCAAGTTCTCGGCACAAACAGAAGCGTTGCAAAATGCCAAACCTGCAATTGACGCTATAGCCAGTGTATTTATATAATTTTTTTTGTGTAATCGCTTTAACACTCGTGCTCCGATGGAAAAATCCATATAAGAATATCTTTCTTCTACCGATTGCTTTATCGGTTAGTAAAGAAAATATCTTTAGAAATTTTTTCAAAATTGTTACAAAACTAAAAATTGTATATCTTGAAGGATATACTAAAGAGTGTCTAATAATATTTCAGGCGTTTAATCAACTTGCTATAAATCATATATTCAGCTATAATTCTGATATGAGAAGAATTATTATTACATTATTGGCAGCTTTATTGATAGTCCCGGCAACGTTTACGGTGTCTGATGCATCGCTTGTTTCAAACAGAGCACATCGTGCTGAATTAAGAAGGGAAACCAAGCAGAATACAAGACTTATCAAAGATTTGTTCAAAGTGCATGACAAATTTGCAAATGCGCATGACCTGAAGATGCTTGATGTTTTGTATTCTGATAATTATATCAACAATGACGGTTTCGATAAAAAGACTTATTTTAAAAGCATTGAACAAACTTGGGAAACCTGCAAGGATATTTCTTATACAACAAAAATTTTATCAATAGAGGTCAGTGGTGATAATGCAAGTGTGAGCGTTGAAGAATCTGCAACCGGTACTATCGTTGATAATTTGCTTGACCGTGTACCGATATCAGGAGAGATTCATTCAAAATCAAAGGGCATATATTATCTTACAAAAATTAACGGCAAATGGTATATCTCAGGCGAAAATTCTATAAGTGATGAGTCTTCACTGTTGTACGGCGATGCAAGATTTATGAACATAGAATTGCAGGCTCCCTCTCAGGTGAATGCCGGAGAAACATATTCTATATTGCTGAAGGTTGATGCTGATAATGAAACTTTTATTGTCGGAGCGATTGATCGTGATCCGGTTACATTCCCGTCAAACACACCCAAAAGCGAATTGAGAGCTCTGGGCCCTTCTAAAACGCTTGAAAGATATATGAAAGCAAATACTGATAACCTGAATGAATATGCAGTGGCATCTATGGCAATTTCAAAAGTGAGAAAATTTGCTCCGGATGATATCAGAGTGTATATGGCAGGACTTGCTTGCGTTATGAAAAGAATTAATGTAATTCCAAAGAATAATTTTGTAAAATTAGAGGACTAAAATGAATTCATCGGTTGGTAAATATTTATTTTTAATTGCGTGTTTTGTATTTTGGCTTTTTCTGGCTTTGTTTTCATCAAAGCTGATTGTTGATAACCTGACATCAGGTCATGAATATTCAAACTTTTTATTCAATCTTCATTACCTGAAGAATTCAGGTGCGGCGTTTAGCTTGTTCCAAAACGCACGAGAATTTTTGATTATCGTATCAATCGTTGCGACAACCCTGTTATTCGGTTTTGTGCATTACAATATACGCTCAATTCATTATATTTCAGTTTCATTTATCGGACTTTTGTGTGCCGGAATAATGAGTAATTGTCACGAAAGAATTGTTTTGGGATATGTAAGAGATTACATCCAGCTCAATCACATAAACTTTCCGATATTCAATCTTGCAGACATATTTATAACGATTGGCGTTATTGCACTTGTTGTTATAATGTTCTGCATCAAAGGAAAATAAGCCGATGCTTTTGATTGTTGATGAGAATACGGATAATGTAAGGCTGGATTCTTATCTGGCAAATTTGTACTCTGATATTTCACGTTCAAAAATTCAGGAGGGCATTAAATCCGGCAGAGTTCTTGTAAACGGAGCGGAGAAAAAATCTTCTTATATCCTAAAAGACGGCGATAAAATTGAGTTTGAAAATCTTGCACCGGAAAAGATTTTAAAAATTGAACCCGAAAATATATCGCTTGAAATTGTTTGGGAAGATGAAAATATGGCAGTTGTTAATAAGCCGTCCGGCATGCTGACTCATCCGACGCCTTTAGAAACCTCGGGAACACTTGTCAATGCATTGTTATACAAATATGGCGAAAATCTTTCGGATATAAACGGTGAATTCCGCCGTGGAATCGTCCACAGACTTGACCGAAATACCTCAGGACTTTTGATGATAGCCAAAAATAACAAAACCCACGAATATCTTGCCCAAATCATTAAAAACCACGAACTGACAAAAAAATATCGTGCGATTTTGAAGGGCGATTATCCTTTGGATGAAGAAACCATCGAAGCCCCAATTTCAAGGCATCCGACTCAGCCTCACAAAATGTCTGTTTCGCCGGAAGGTAAACCCAGTAAAACTATATTGAAGGTTCTGGATAGGTTTAAAGAAGCAACTTATGTTGAATTGACGCTTGTTACAGGCAGAACTCACCAGATACGAGTCCATATGAGTTATAAAAATCATCCGGTTTACAATGATACATTGTATGGTGCTGGACAAGGAAAAGTTAAGACCGAAGAACAAGTACTGCAATCTTTTTACCTAAAATTTGCAAAACCTTTTTCATCAGAGATAATTGAATTAGAAGCAGAACCGGATGAAAAAATTACAAAGGTTCTGAATTACTTTAAAAACAGGAGAGTTTAAATGAGAAGAGTATTTATGGCATTAAGCATACTATTATTACTTGTCGTAATTTATATATGTCTGATAAATTTTGAAAATTACGCAGGGGTAAATTTTTCAACTCTGAGCGGTCATATTTTTCAAAGAGCCATAAGAGTTTCAACCTATACGGTTTTAATCTTGCTGTCAGGAATTTTTGTCGGTGCAGGCACGGTCAATATGTTCCTCTCAGCCCAAAAAGATCAGGTTAAAGCCTACAAACGTGAACTTGAAAAATCTTCTGTTGCAGGTGCTGATAACGCATCAAAAGTTGATGTTTTGGAAGCTAAAATAAAAACTCTTGAAAAAGCTTTCAATACCGTAATTGATGAGCGCACACAACTTGAAATTCAGATTAAATCGCTGAATTCCGAAATTGATAATATGCGCAAAAAAGGAAGTTAGTTTAATTCGTAAATGTTTTTAACAAGCAGTACAACCAAATCTTTGAATTTGGTTTTTACCTTGTTTGTCGTTTCAATAACTTCTTCGTGGGAAAGTTTTCTGGAGGATATTCCGCTTGCGTAGTTTGAAATGCAGCTTATCCCGATAACCTTCATCCCACAATAATTTGCGACAATAGCTTCCGGTACGGTAGACATTCCTGCCGCGTCTGCGCCCAATATTCTTGCAGCATTGATTTCTGCAGGTGTTTCATAGCTCGGGCCTGAAGATGCTATATATACACCGTGTTTGATAGGAATTCCAAGTTTTTTGGCAGCTAAATCAATCAGTTTTACATATTCTTTGTTATAAATTTCTGTCATATCAGGGAATCTTGCGCCCAAATCCTCATCGTTCACCCCAATTAACGGATTTGTTCCCATATTGTTGATGTGGTCAGTAATAGTCATCAAATCGCCGGGACGGAAGCTTTTATTTATTGCGCCTGCAGCGTTTGTTACTATAAGGGTTTTTACCCCGAGTTTTTTCATAACTTTAACAGGATAGGTGATTTCTTCCATTGAATGACCTTCGTAGAAGTGGTTTCTGCCCTGCATCATTACAACTTTTTTCTCTCCGATATGAGCAAAAACGAGCTGCCCTTTGTGCCCTGCAACCGTCGATTTTACAAATCCCGGAATTTTATCGTACGGGATTGCATATTCTTGGTATTCGTCAGCAAGCTCGCCCAATCCTGAGCCCAATATAATACCGATTTCCGGCTTAAATCCGTCGGTAAATTCTTCTATATAATCTAATGTATCTTCTAATGTATTTTTAACCTTTGCCATAGCTTAACTCCTTAACTCTTTACACACAAAAATACACAAGAACCCGAGATGTCCCTGTGTATTTGTTGTTTTTTATTAACCTACCAATCTGTTGTCATCAGCTTCTGATGCTTTAACCATCAGTGCGTGTTCAACAGGGTTCTCTCTTGAATAAGTTGCTTCGTGAACTTCGTCAAAACCGAAATCCTCACGTGCTTTTCTTGCCTGGTTTTCGTCTACAATTTTCTTTGCCAATTCAGCAATTTCGTAAACCAATTTATATCTGTTATCTGTATTTTCGTTCAAATCCCATGCTACTTTAATTATCTGATCCATTAAATTAAACCTCACTTTTTCTTTCTGTATCAATAATATAACACAAATAATTTTTCTGCAAGAGGGGGTAAATGATGTTACTAACCATTATGATATATGTATTTCTTACGCTTTAGGGAAGGGGTGTATCTCGTCATTCTGAGGGCTTTAGCCCGAAGAATCTCAACCGACGTACAAATTTCACAGCAATGAAATCCTTCGGCTATTGCCTAAGGATGACAATTATATATTACCTCTTAACCGACGAGTTCTTTGTACATATCCATGTACTGAACGGCGCTGCGTTTCCACGAAAAATCAGCTTCCATTGCAGATTTTCTCATTGCATTAAACACGTATTTATCGGTGTAAACCCACAGTGCGCATTTAATTGCATTGAGCATATCCCAGCCGTTATATGTCCAGAACTTAAATCCGTTTGAATTGTCCAAAGGATAACCGGTTACGGTGTCTTCAAGCCCGCCTGTTGCTCTGACAATCGGCAATGTGCCGTATCTCATAGCAATAAGCTGA
>JAFYDY010000092.1 GCA_017544545.1 bacterium | reverse complement strand
GGACATTATTGTTCTTAATTTTGCGGCAGCTTCTTTGTGCTCCGGTGATGCAACAACTGACATCAAACGGGAAATACTCCCCAAAACATCAATTGCAGGGTAGTGGTTTGATTCTGCAACTTTTCTGGACAAAAAGATGTGGCCGTCAACAATACCACGGACAATATCAACAATAGGGTCGGAAATATCGTCCCCTTCCATAAGAACGGTGTAAAGTGCGGTAATAGAACCTTTAGAGCTGTTTCCGGCACGTTCCAATACTTTTTGCAGCCAGGAAAATATTGACGGCGGATAACCTTTCATTGTCGGAGGTTCGCCAAGAGACAGTCCGACTTCACGCCCTGCCATAGCACAACGGGTTACGGTATCTGTCATTAAGAAAACTTTTTTCCCCTGATCTCTGAAATATTCACAAACGGCAGTTGCACTTAATAAGGCTTTTTGTCTGATTAAAGGAGGTTGATCTCCCGTTGAACATACAATAACAGATTTTGCCATACCTTCTTCGCCAAGAGAATCTTCAATAAACTCTTTAACTTCACGTCCACGTTCCCCGATTAGTGCAACGACGTTTACATCGGCATCAGAATTTCTTGCAATCATACCCAATAATGTACTTTTGCCGACTCCGGATCCTGCAAACAGCCCCAAACGCTGCCCGCAGCCCATTGTCATACATCCGTCAATGGCTCTTACTCCGGTAGAGAATTGTTCGGTAATGATAGGTCTTTCAAACGGCCCCGGCGGCGGACCTTCAATGTTTCTCCAGCTGCAGCCGGTCGTATCTAAAGGTTTCCCGTCCAGCGGATTTCCCAAAGGGTCTATAAGTCTGCCAAGCAGAAAATCGCCTACAGGAATTGTAATCGGGCGTCTTGTTGTTGTAACTAAACTTCCCTGCCCAATTCCGTTTCCGTCCAAAAGGAGTGATAATTGTGCAACTTCACCTTTAAAAGCCTGAACTTCTGCCGGTTTTAACTCTCCTGCATAATTTTCTATGTAGCACAAATCCCCGATTTTCAGTCCGGGGAGTTTTACTTCAACAGTCAGCCCCAAAAGTTTTGATACCAAACCTTTGTAATTATACAGTTCAGTTTCGTTCAGTTTTTCTTTAACGCTTTGCTTTAAGGATTCTAAGTTGCTTTTATCAATTTCCACCATATTTTTATTATAACAATATTTTGAAGTATGGCAAAGGGGTAAATTAACTGTTACAACAAAAAAGGCATATCCAAAGATATGCCCTTTTTATTATTTTTTACGGTTGATTATTTGTTGCAAGTGCAAATTTCGCCGCATTCGCAACCTTCACCACAGTTGCATTCGAAGTATTTCTTAGCTTCTTCCATACGAACTTTGATACGTCCGTCAACTGCGATACCTTCACCGGTTTTTTCAGAAATCAGCAATGGGTTGATGTCTAATTCATCAATGAAGCTGAAGTCGTGAACTAATTGAGATAATCTCAACAAGGTTTCCTGAATTTGATCCATTTGAGCAGGAGTTGTACCTCTTGCACCTTCTAACAGTTTGTATGCTTTTACTGATTTAATCATTTCAGCAGCATCAACATCTGTCAAAGGAGCAATTCTGAAGGTTACGTCTTTCATAACTTCAATAAATACACCACCCAAACCGAACATCATCATCGGTCCGTATTGAGGATCTGTTGCGATACCGCAAACCATTTCACGAGAACCTTTAACCATTTCCTGAATGATTACACCTTCCAGACCGTCAACTAAGCCGCGTTCTGTTAATTTAGCGATTAAGTCTTGGTATTCAGCTCTTAATTGTTCTGCAGACTGAATATTTACTCTTACACCGCCAACATCAGTTTTGTGAGATGTTGTTTTTGATGTCATCTTCATAACAACAGGATAACCGATTGAATCAGCGATTGAAACAGCCTGATCTTCGGTTGTTGCAAAACCTGATTTACATACTCTGATGCCGTAAGCATCAAGTACGTCAATAGATTCTCTTGTTGTTAATTGATCTCTGCCTTCTCTCAATGAGTTTGCAATGATTTCGGTTGCTTTTGATTTATCAACTGAGTATGTCGGAATTTTGCCTTCCGGTCTTTCAATCCATTTTCTTTGTTGATTCAATCTGTTGAATCCGTCAGCAGCTTCTTCTGCATACATAAAGAACGGCATATTAACATCCATATCTGATAATGCTGTGAAGAATTCTGACTTAGTCATAAATACACCGATAACAGGTTTTTGAGGATTAGCTGCTTTAATTTCCATAACGGCTTTAGCAACATCAATATCTTTCAAACCTAAGAACGGTAAGTAGATAACCATAATCATATCAACGTTAGGATCTGCTATAACAGTTTCTAATGTTTGCTTGTAGTGTTCGATAGGAGCAGAAGCAATCATATCGATCGGGTTTTTAACTGATGCTGCAGAAGGTAAGAAGCTTCTGAGTTTTTCTTTTGTTTCATCAGTAATTTTAGCCATTTGCATACCGTATTCGCAAACTGCGTCAGTCGCCATGATACCTGGGCCACCTGAGTTAGTAATGATTGCAACTCTGTCACCTTTAGGAATTGGGCAGTTAGCAAAAACTTTGGCTGTAGCAAACAAGTTTTTCAAAGAGTATTCTCTGATTACACCTGATTG
>JAFYDY010000091.1 GCA_017544545.1 bacterium | reverse complement strand
GTCAGACCTAAAAATCTGGCTTGAGATGCTGCCATACCCATGGTAACTGTCCCTTTCGTTTAATTTCCGTACTATCTTCTACGGCATTTTTCTTTAAAACTTTAGGGATTTTATTCGTTTTGTTACAATTTTGTTACAAAAAAACGCAGGTATTAAACCTGCGCTTTTTCAAATATGATTTCATCATCCTTAACATCAATTTTCAGCTTGTCACCACGCATAAATTTCTGTTTCAGGATTTCTTTTGACAGAGGGTTTTCAACCATTTGACGAATTATACGTTTCAGCGGTCTTGCACCGTAAACAGGATTAAATCCTCTCGTTGCCAGCAAATCTTTTGCATCATCGGTGATTTCCAATTCGATTTCCTGATCACTGAGCAGACGTCTTAAGTAATCCATCTGAATATCAACAATTGATGACAACTGAGCCAATGTAAGAGCTTTGAAGAATATCGTTTCATCAATTCTGTTCAAAAATTCAGGTTTAAAACGGGTTCTCAAAACTTCAAGGACTTTGTCTTTTGTATCCTCAAAATTCGTAGCGGCTTCCAGCGATTTCAGAGAATCTTCAAGGATTATATCGCTGCCGATATTTGAAGTCATGATTATTAAAGTGTTTTTAAAATCAACTGTTCTGCCTTTAGAATCCGTCAAACGACCATCATCAAATATCTGAAGCATGATATTAAATACGTCCGGATGAGCTTTTTCAATTTCATCGAATAATACGACAGAATATGGTTTTCTTCTGACAGCCTCAGTCAACTGCCCGCCCTCATCATAACCGACATATCCCGGAGGCGCACCTACCAAACGTGAAACGGTATGTTTTTCCATATATTCTGACATATCAATTCTGATAAGTGCATCTTCATCATTGAACATAAATTCAGCCAGCGACTTTGCAAGTTCTGTTTTACCAACACCCGTAGGACCAAGAAATAAGAATGTACCTATCGGACGTTTCGGATCCTTTAAGCCTGATCTTGCACGGCGAATAGCATCTGATACCGTTTCTACGGCTTCATCCTGACCTACAAGCCGCTTATGCAAAATTTCTTCCATATTCAATAATTTTTGTTTTTCGCTTGCAACAAGTTTTGCAACAGGAATACCTGTCCATTTGCTTACAACATTTGCAATATCTTCATCGTCAATTTCTTCTTTCAAAAGTCTGTTATCACTTTTTTCCTGAGTCTGAGCAGCTTTCAGCTGTTTCTGCAAGTCGAGAAGTTTACCGTATTTGAGTTCTGCCGCAGTCTGCAAATCAGTATTACGTTCGGCTTCTTCAATTTGTCTTTGAACTTCCTGAATTTGTTCTTTTATGCCTGCTTCACCCGTAATTGAAGCTTTTTCAGCTTCCCATTGAACTCTTAAAGTTGAGATTTTTTCTTCCAACTCATTAATTTGCTTTGTTAAATCATCAATTTTGGTCAACGATTCTTCGGAAGTTTCTTTTTTCAAGGCTTCACGTTCGATTTCAAGCTGAATTTTTTGACGCATTAACGTATCAATTTCCTCAGGCATAGAATCGATTTCTATACGAAGTGATGACGCAGCTTCATCAATAAGGTCAATCGCCTTATCCGGTAAAAATCTGTCCGTAATATATCTGTCGGAAAGTTTTGCAGCCTGAATAAGTGCGCTATCCAAAATCCTTATACCATGGTGAACTTCGTATTTTTCTTTTAATCCTCTTAAAATACTTATAGTATCTTCAACTGAAGGTTCACCGACCATAACAGGCTGAAATCTTCTTTCTAAAGCCGGATCTTTTTCGATATATTTTCTGTACTCATTGATAGTTGTAGCACCGATGGTTCTTAAAACCCCTCTTGCAAGCATCGGTTTTAAGAGGTTACCCGCATCCATTGAACCCTCTGTAGCACCGGCACCGACTACTGTATGTAATTCATCAATAAACATGACTATAGATCCGTTTGATTCTTCAACTTCTTTTAAAACAGCCTTCAGACGTTCTTCAAATTCACCTCTGAATTTTGCACCCGCAACCAATGCACCTAAGTCTAATGCAACAAGTTTAACCTCTTTTAAACTTTCAGGAACATCGCCTCTGACGATACGTTGAGCTAAACCCTCAACTATAGCGGTTTTACCGACACCAGGTTCACCGATAAGAACAGGATTATTTTTTGTACGTCTGTTCAAAACCTGAATAATACGGCGGACTTCTTCATCTCTGCCGATTACAGGGTCTAATTTTCCCTTTCTTGCCCGCTCTGTTAAATCAGTCGAATATTTCTCCAACGCTTTCATATTTTCTTCTGCATTTTTATTATCCACTTTTTTGTTACCTCGTACTTTCTTCATAGCATTCAAAACAGAGTTTGATGTTACGTTAAAATCTTTCAATAAATTTTTTATGCCGGAATTTTCGAGTAAAGTCATTGCTAACAGTATCATTTCGATACCAACATAATCATCTTTGAGCTTTTCTGACTCGCCTACTGCTAAATCCAATAATCTGTAGGTATCCGTTGCCAAAAACAGCTGCTGCGGATTTGGCGGAGTGGAAACCGTCGGAAAAGCATCAACAGCCGCAACCACTTTATTGATAAATGACTGATTCAGCAATTTTAATTCCGTCAGATAATCTTTTATTATTCCG
Organism: bacterium; assembly: GCA_017544545.1. Lineage (GTDB taxonomy): Bacteria > Cyanobacteriota > Vampirovibrionia > Gastranaerophilales > Gastranaerophilaceae > Zag111. The sequence goes on along the minus strand of JAFYDY010000091.1, from coordinate 17,360 downwards.
TTATCCTTAATCATTGCAAGCATTATATGCTCCGGCTGCAACTCCGAATTCCTATGTTCGCTCATAATTGCGCTTGCTGAAGCTATAATTTCCTGCGAATAATTAGTAAATTTGTTAAAATCTGCCATAAAAATCAACTCCATTCAAATAATTTTGTCATAACCGACATTATTATTTTAACGTTTTTTTTTAAGAAGTCATGATAAATTAATCTTTAATTAATATTTAACGGGTAAATTATCGCAGCCCCTTTTTCTTAAGACCAAGTTCAACTATGAAGTTAATCCAATCCTGCGGCAGTCTTGATACCAATTCCGCAAACACAGCATCAAGACCTACAGTATAAGAAGATTTTGGATTATCCAAGTTTGCAATATCGGTAATTAAATTTACAACTTTAGAAACAGGAAGTCCGTGAACGGAATTTTTCATGGCATTTTTTGCCATAAACTTCATTTCTTTTTCATAAGCTTTATCATTTTTTATACAATCCTGATTAATTGCAACCGATTTTTCCCAAAGCGGAGTTGCAATAACTCCGGGTTTTACCGAAACTACTTTGAATTTATGGTTAGTCTCAATTTCTAAGGAATTAAAAAGTATATCCAAAGCTCTCTTTGATGCACAATACGGAGCAACAAACGGGAAAATGCCGAAACTTGCCATAGAACTTATATTTATGACTTTGCTGCCATTAAGCAGATCAGCAAGTTTTTGTGTAAATCGTAAATGCGAAAAAGTATTCACATCAAACTGTTTTTTCAGCTTGTCTAAAGACATATTCTCCATTGCACCTGCCATCACACATCCTGCAGCATTAATTAAAATATCAACATGCTTAACTTCACGTTTTATATAAACTGCAGCACCGTCTATTATAGAAGACTTTTCCATATCGATAAAAAACGGTATGACATTAGACGAAATTTTCTTCAAATCACGTTCATAATCAGGATTACGATAACCTGCATACACAATGTAATCATTGTCAGCAAAACTCTCAGCTAACGCTCTGCCTATTCCGGATGTAGCCCCTGTAATTACAATGACCTTCTTCATCCGAAACACACTCACTAATCTACGTATGAACCGAATAACGGTAAGTACAATGCTAATGCCAATGTTAATACGATAGAACCGATTACGATTAACATCAAAGGTTCAATCATCTTAGTCATTGTATCAACGATATCATCAAGTTTTTTATCAATATATTTTGTTGCCTGATATAACATGTCGCCCAAACGACCTGATTGTTCACCTGTTGCAATCATAAATAATATCATCTTCGGCACAGATTCAGTAGCACGCAATGCAACAGAAAGGTGCTGACCTTGTTGTACCAATGTTGTAGCTTTTTCAATTTTTTCTTTTAATGTATAGTTTGTAAGTGTTAAATTTGCAAGATATAAACATTCAACAATCGGAACACCCGCATCATACGCAACCTGCATAACCGCAATGAAGTTTGCAAAATTTGAAAACTGCATCAAATCTTTTAACAAAGGAATATCTAATGAAGTTTTATCAATAACTCTACGGCTTGGTTCCCATTTGAATAAATACATAATACCCGCAACTATAGAACCTAATAACAACGGTACCAAATACCAGAATTTTTTAAGTTTTAAACCTATATCCATTAAGAATGCAGTAATCCAAGGTAAATCTTTACCCATTTGATCGAACATGTCTTTGAATACAGGGAATACAAACATCAACATGACAAGGACAATAATAACCGCCAAGACGATTACGAACATCGGATACATTAATGTACCGATAACCTTACTTCTGATTGCCGCTTGCTTACCAAGTATTTCCAACAAACGTTCCAGAGTTTTTTCCAATTCACCGGAATCTTCACCGGCTTTACAAAGACCTATATAAATCTGACCAAATTGTTCAGGATACTTTGCCAAAGTATCGGCAAAAGTTGAACCTGCCATAATCTGAGTTCTTAATTCTTTAGCAACAAGTCGCAATTTTAATTTAGCCGCATCCTGCTCAATAAACAGTAAGGATTCAATCATCGGAATACCTGATGCTGCAAGGATTTGCAAAGTAGAAGTAAATTCAATCTTGTCAGTTAAGCCTAATGCCTTCATCTGACCGGATTTTGCACCGGCAGCAGCAGCATCCTTAGCAGAAGCGCCAAAGCGTTCTTCATATATCTTTGTAGGCATAAAGCCAAGCTTTCGGACGTTGTCCTTCGCCTCTTGGACGTCTTCCGCCTCAACTTTACCTTTTACAATTTCTTTACCGTCTTTTAATGCTTCATAATTATAAATTGCCATATTCTAACTTTGTCCTATTCGTTTACAATACCGAGTACACGCACAAATTCCTCGATAGTAGTTTTACCTGCAAGTATATGTCCCATACATGACTGATTAAGCGTATGCATACCCTGCTTAACAGCCAATTCTTCAATTTCAATATCATGAGCCCCAGTTGCAATAAGCTTTTTGATACCTTTTGTAATAGCCATGATTTCATATACACCCAAACGACCTTTATAACCTGAGAAATTACATTTAGTACATCCTTTAGATCTGTATATCGGAGTTTTGGTTAAACGTTCGATTTCTTCGGGATCCGCTGATATCATAGAAGCTTCTTCTTTGGTCGGATAATATTCTTCCTTACAATCATCACAAAGTTTTCTTACAAGTCTCTGTGCAATGACACCGGATAAGGTTGAAGCAACCAGATAATCTTTAGCACCCATTTCAACCATACGGGTAACGGTAGCTGCCGCGGAGTTCGTGTGGACTGTACTCAGTACAAGGTGACCTGTTAACGCAGCTGAAATTGCGATTTCAAGAGTTTCATAGTCACGAATTTCACCGACCAGGATAATATCAGGGTCCTGACGTAAGATAGCTCTCATACATGATGCAAACGTGATACCTGCCTTTGCATTGATTTGAGACTGGTTAATACCCTCAAGCTTAATTTCTATCGGGTCTTCAATTGTTGTAATGTTAACATCTTCATTGTTCAAACTCTTTAATACAGAGTATAATGTTGTTGTTTTACCTGAACCGGTAGGACCTGATGTAAGGATAATACCGTTCGGACAAGATACCATGTTTTTGATTTTTGCAATATCTTCATCCGTACCACCTACCAAACTTATATTTTTATCGGCAGCATTCAAAGAAACAGCAGGTGCCAATACACGGATACAGACCTTTTCTTTTCCTGCAACCGGCAATGTGTTGATACGGAAGTCGTATGACTGATTTTTGTATTTGATCGAGAACGTACCATCCTGAGGACGTCTGTGTTCAGCAATGTTCATTCTTGATAATACTTTGAAACGGGAAATTACGGAAGTTTCAACCTTGCTCGGGATATCCAGAACTTTTGATAACATACCATCTTTTCTGTAACGAACAATATACCCTTGTAATCTCGGTTCAATATGAATATCTGATACATGAGTATCAATTGCCGTCGTAATTATCTGATTAACGAATTTAGCAATAGAACCGCTTGAATCCTGCAATTCGTTATCAACCTGCTGCCATAAAGATTCTTCAACCTCCAGAGCTGCAGTTTCATCTTCAATATCTTTGATAATTTTCTGAGTTTCTTTCTTGTGCTCAGAAAAGAATGTATCCATACAGTTCATGAACTCATAGTGAGTCATCAATAACTGCTTAGGATTCTGACCGGTTAAATAAATAATTTCCTTTAATACATCCTGTTTCAGAGGAGAAACAACACCTAACATAAGTGTCTTACCGTCTGAGGAAATAGGAACAACTTTATTATTTCTGATGAAATCCTCAGGCAATATATTGATAAATGATGCCTGTTTTGCCAACTGATCAGCAGTAACAACATCATAACCGGTTTGATTATGTAAAACTTCTTTCAATTGCTCTAAAGTGATAAAACCTAACTTAAAGAGCATTGAACCTACAGGAACTTTTTGTCTTTTACTTTCCGCTAAAGCCTGTAATAACTGGACATCAGTAATATATCCCTTGTCAATGAACAACTCACCCATTCTCGAGTGAGATTGTCCCATAATACCCTGACTTATTGAAGGGCCCTGAAAAGCTGCCTGAATATCACTATCTGTTGTTAGTCTGGGACCCGCAACAGGAGGAGCAGGAGTTGCCGGAGCTGCCGGAGATTCCGGAGCTTCAGGAGAAGCTGACTGCAAACTTGAAATTAATTCATCTAAATCATTATCAGGTACCTGAATAAATTTTATGGGGTATTGAAATGTTTGTCTTAATTTTTCGTTAATAGTATCTTTATCAGAGGTTGAACAAATTGCAACAAACAGAAAACGGTCCTTAACGCTGATTGGAACAAACTTATGTTGTTCCATCAGCGCTTTTTCGACCTGATTCAATATTTGTTTATTTATACTATTCTTTAATCTGTTTTGTAATTCATTCATTGTTTTTTATTGATAAAAATTTAACTGTTTACTGTAAGTGAAACTTACAATGTAGCTGTTGGCTCATCTGAATCTGTCACAATCTTCGGAGTAATTAATATAATTAACTCACGTTTTTCTTTCTGTACAACAGAACTTCTGAAGAAAGTACCAAGTCCCGGAATATCACCGAAGAAAGGAACTTTACTTGTATTCTTAACTTCAGATTCTCTCATCAAACCACCGATAACTAAAGTTTCTTCATCTTTTAATCTTATATTCTTCAGATCAAGATTGTTTCTTGCCAACAGTGTTGCACCTAACTCAGTTTCACCGGTTTGACCGATATATGTTTCTTTTTCTTTGATTGTTGAATATTCAGGTTTAACATTCAAATATACATAACCGTCAGGTGAAATAAACGGTGTTACAGCAATCTTTAAGCCTAAATCATCACCGATTTCGTAAGTTCTCTGAACTGTATTATTTGCAGTTACACCAACAGAACTCTGAATAAATTCGGATTTTACTGATTTTACATAGTCTTCAGATAAGTCAATCACTGATTCCTGACCGTTTGTAGCCAACACTCTCGGATTTGAAATTGTTCTGCCTTTGCCGTTCTTCATAATGATTTTTAAAGTATATAACAACTGAGGAGTTGCTGTAGAAAGAACAGGTCTGTGACCACCGAATTTATAGGTAAATCCGACCGGAGAACTTGTTGTACCGCCTGATGGGTCACCATCATAATTGAAGTTGAAGTGTTTGCTTAAGAATGTCCATTCGTTGTCAAATTCTCTTGTACCGCTTTCGTTCAATTCGACAATTGAAAATTCGATATAAGCCTGAGGCTGACGTTTGTCATACTTAGCAATATATTCTCTGATCATGTCAATCTGCTGAGGAGTTGCACCGGTAACGTTTACTGTACCTAATTGAGTAAAGTATGCAACTGATAAACCATAAAGGCTATCCATTGATACAAGTTCCTGAGAATCTTCACCTGAAGAACTTTCACTCTTATTTACAATAGCAGAACTACATGCAAGAACACCTGAACCGAGTTCGATACCTGAATCCGAATCTGCTGCAGCACCTGTAATAACACCATCTAATGCTTCAGAAGTGTACATATCATTTAATGAAGATATCGGAGCTGCACCGCCGCTGCTATCGCCGGAAGCTGCAAAACCTGTACCTAACAGTAAGAATCCGCAAATCATTTCAGCCATCTGTTTTGGCGTTGTATGGTTAACTTTGAAAGATGTTACCGTAGGTTTTTTATCTAATTGTGCAACTACATTTCTTGCAATTTTAACATCATTATCGCTACCGAAAATAATTATTTCATTTGCAGCAGGATTAGTTGATGCTATATAAGAATTTGACAAACCCGGCTTACCCATACCGTAAATATTTACATTGAGGAAATGTGCCAACTGACCTGCAGCGACATATTTAACCGGAATAATTGCCATTTCCTGTTTGCCAATGCTTGAAATGTCAGTAGCGTTTGCGATAATTAACGTATTGTCTTTCGTTATATAGGTTAATTTTTGTGACGCCATAACCATGTCAAAAGCAGAGTTTAGAGGGATGTTAACTAAATCCATAGTTACCTGACCCTTTACATCACCTTTGAAGATGATGTTCATTCCTGCCTTGTCTGCAAACATTCTTAAAACCTGTTTAATATCAGAATCACGCAAACTCAATGTTATCGGTTGAGATTTGCCTGTAATTCCTCTTTGCGTATCCAAAGAAACCACTGAAGGTTGAGAACCTCTGATTTCCGGCATATAATCCATGCCATACGCAAGTAAATCTTCATTAGCCGTAAGTGCTAAAGATGATACCGGTGTTGTTAATGCAAATGATAACAACATCGCTGTACTCATAAATTTTTTCAACGTATCTTTCATTCTTGCTCCTGCTTATCTTCTTTATTAATTATTACCTTATTTTCTGCCGCCGAATTTACTTGATAAATTTGCGACCTGATTATAGTTTATGCCGTCTTTTGCGTCCTCGACCACTTGCCCTACGCCGGCTTTATATATATTTGAACCAACCTGGACCGTTACAACGGACTTATCTATCGCCAAGACTTTATAGCCGTTAATAACATCTCCCGATCTTACGAGATAATCCAATCCTGCAATATTTAAAATAGCTGACGGACTTGATTTATCGTACATGATACCCGAAACTTTTGTTGATGCAACTTTGCGTGCTCCCATATCCGGTTCCGGATTTTCTAAAGGCGGAAGTACGTCATATTGCAAACGTTCTTGCGGAACATTAAGCTGTCCTGCATACGCAACTTCTCCCGGTGGTAAAAACGGATTAGCTCTACCTAAATTCTCAACAGAAACCGAAACCATTTTATCCATTTCGGAATCTTGCGGAATTGCTACACTTGTATTTGAATCCCCAGTCTCATCATCAATTGATATAGTCTGACCATCAGACGGAAGGTCTGATACTTCTTCTGAACCGTTACCTCCTCCGGAAGTACAGCCTGAAAGATTCAAAGCTAATACCAAGGCAAAAACAACTGTGCAACAAGTTGCCCAAAATTTCTTTTTCATAAGCATTCCTGTCATATTTTCGATATTTTTCTTTAAACCCATGTTCTCTCTCATATTATAATTTTGTATCTACTACAAACTGATTATATTAGATTTTAAAAAATATTGTATCAATCTTTTAATGTATTTTATTGAAAAATATTTTCAAAATCTCATACTACTTTTATCTAAGTTTATCATACATAATATAATTTGGCAAAAACAAAACGAATTGTTAAGAACTCGTAACTAAAATATATTTATCTTACTTTCCTATATAACTTTATTTATGCAATACAAGCATTAAACACTATAAATTAACAGAATCTTTATCAAAATTGTTTGTTATAGCATGTATATATTCTAAAATACTTGCGAAATATTCCAATTCAATATTACCGTCGAGAACTATATCTGCCTGATTTCTGAAAGGTTTTACATATTTATCGCCGGCTTCTATCAGATAATTCCAATGTTTTAAAGCATTTTCTTCATCCTGATTTCGTTCTTTACAAGCTCTGGTTACAAATCTTTCTTTACGGACATCATTAGCCGTTTCCACATATATTTTTATATCAAATACATCCTGAACAGTTTCATACATCGTAGCTATACCTTCAACAACAATAAACTTGTTGGAAAATATATCCTGAGAATGCGGAACTGAAATACCTGTACCATTCGGCAAATACATAGGAGCTTTAATATCAATCCCCTGCGAAAGACTTATCAAATCTTCTTTCAATATATCCAGTTGGAAATTAGACGGAGCATCAAGGTCATAACCTGCATCACGCAGATTATCAAAACCGCCGTATTCTTTAATTTCTTTTGATATATCATTAAAATAATTATCCGTACTCAATACCGATACCGGCAGATTAAATTGTTCTATAGTTTTTTTGATTTCTCTGCATATAGTAGATTTACCTGATGCCGATTCACCTGTAATACCTATTAATATACGTTTTGAAGGATTATCAATTAAACGTCTTGAAAATCTGCTTACAAAATTAGGGTTAACATCTTTAAATAAGGGGGTTGAACATTTTTGATCATAAGTTAAAATCTGATGGAATTTTGAATGTAAATAAAATGCCAACAATTCCCTTCCGCTTTTTAAATTAAAATCCGGTTTCAGAATTTTATCTGATGAATTTAATTCTTTTTCTATTAATGATTTCATATTTCTGCTTTCTGCACAATATTTATATAAATAAAGTGATGATTAAAATAATACATCAGAAAAAAAAAAATTGCTATCTGCAGAAACTTTTCATCATATTTTTAATAATACTTAATATTTATATATATTGGGTTATTAATAGTAATTATTTATATTTATAATATTCTCAGAGGCAAAATAACATGCAGATTTTTTCACCAAACATGCTAAAAACTTTTGATGAATGTCAAAAGAAATATGAATTAAGGTACATTCAAAAGCTCAACGTACCTCAGCCTGCCAATGTTTTTGAAAAAGGTAAAAAAATCCATGCTCTGGCTCACTATTATTTACGGGGAGATAACATAGAAAAGTTTTTACCTACTCTGACGGAAGAAGAAAATAATATCTGGCAAAAACTTTTAAACAACGAATACTTCCAAAAGCAATATGTGAATTCAGAATACAATTTAACAGCCCGTATCAGTGATTTTTGGATAGGCGGGCGTCTTGATGCTTTTATGAAATCCGGCAGCAATTACTACATACTTGACTACAAAACGGGTGCAGTACCTAAAAGTCCCGAAGAAGATTATCAAACTATGATATACCTTACCTGTGCAGACGAAATTCTCTCCAAAGGCTGGGGAACAAATTTTAAACTTGAATTTATATATATAGATTTAAAAAATAACTTGAATCATATAATTAAATATGATGAAACAAAAAAACAAACTTATTCAGAAAAAATCACACAAACCTGCTCAAAAATAACAACAGCTAAGACTTTTGAAAAAAATCTTAACTGCTGTAAATTTTGTGAATATAATAAACTTTGTTTTTAGTTTTTTATCTGAAAAATATTTTGCTCAGGGTATTTCCCAAACCTGTTGCAATATTAACTCTTACAGATTTCTTAGATAAATAATTCATTTCAGAACCTTCGGGAGAATATACAAAGGCTTTAATAACTGCCTCTGAACGCTCTTTTTCCGTAGCATACTCAGCTCTGAACTTAGATAACTCTCCGTGGTCAAAAAATTTGCCGCCACAGGAATAGCATTCATCAATGATAATGTTATTGTTAACACTTGTTGAATTTTTTACCATCTTTGCACCACAGGCAGGACAAATTCTGTCTGCATCTTCATCAACCTGAACATTGCTGAAATCTTTATTTTCAATCTCCTGAATAAATTCATCCAAATGTTCATGCTGCTCATCCATCTTTTTCAATTCTCTGTTATCAAAATATATTCCACCGCAACCGTCAGCACAAATATCAAGACTTATACCGATTTCGGATATGAATATTTTCTTCATTTCCTTGCCGCATGCCGGACAAATTAATGTTTTATAGGAATCTGCCATAACCAAATACCTCCATATTTACGGACACATATTAGCATATTTTTCGGATAATTGTCAATATTAATTAGTGAAAAACAGCTTCTATAGCCGAAATCATGCCATTTTCATCCGCAATATTTTTACCTGCAATATCGAATGCCGTACCATGACCGGGAGATGTTCGGATTATCGGCAATCCGATAGTCATATTGACAGTTTTATCGCCTGCAACTGTTTTTATCGGGATTAGTCCCTGGTCATGATATGCCGCAATATAACAATCATAGGGAGGTTTAACTCCGTCATTATATGCTTTTCCTGCTTTTACAAACAAAGTATCTGACGGCAGCGGGTCAGTCACTGAAATACCGGCTTTTCTTAATTCCAAAACCGCAGGCTGCATAATTTCCTGTTCTTCATTTCCAAGGATACCGTTTTCGCCCGCATGCGGATTTAAACTGCACAGAGCAAAATTCGGATTATCTATTTTAAAATTATTCTTAAAAAACAAGTTTAAGTCAGTAATTTTTTTTACAATTAAATCTTTCGTCAGCCGAACCTCTTTCAGCGCACAGTGTCTTGTTAAAAGTAATACCCTGAAATCTCCGGCAACAAAAAGCATTTCAGCATGGTCATTTTCCCCTGCCAAAAAGTGCTGTAGAACCTCAGTTTGCCCGTTATATATATGTCCTGCAAGATGCATCGCATTCTTAGCAACAGGTGCGGTAACCATAGCTTTAGGTCTGATTTCGCATGCTTTTTTTAAACTTTGAAAAGAAAATTCACCTGCCGCCGCAGTAACTTTTCCCGCCTCAATATTTTCCTTATAAGGTATTTCAATTATCTCGTAATCTCTGTCTGATTTACCGTAAAAATCTAAAATTTTCCTATTAGAAATCAGCACAAATTTTTCAGGACTGCACTTCATGCGATTAAGAGCCTTTATAGTAATTTCAGCCCCTATACCGTTCGGATCTCCGGTTGTAATTGCTATTTTATCAGAATAATTACTCATGTCTTTCAAAATAATTTAAAATTTCAATTAACGTATTAGTTCCGCCCAAATTTCCGGATTTGGTAACAATCCACTGAGCATTATGATCCATACTTAACGCTATAGCCGGTGCAACCTCATCCATAAGCTGCAACTGCGTCGCACCTATAGCACTGCAGCATTTATAAGATGTTTCTCCGCCTAACAATATTAATATGACTTCTTTCTTTTCTATAACCCTTTTAGTAAGTTCGGCAAGAAAATCCGTTATCAACATTGCTAATTTATCTCTTGTAAGCTCGGCATTCTGCGAAGCATCGGAAAAACCGTCAAAATTTTTAACAACGGCAGATGTATGAATAACAACAATATTACTCTGTCCCAGATTATTTAAAACTCTGCTAACCAAATCATCGGTAACTCCGCCTAAAATAGTTTCCGTATCAAGATTTATACAGATACTGTATTCATCAAAATCTATGGACTGTTCAAACATTCTTATCTGAGCTTCGGTAATTTCTGTTGCACTACCCGATACAACAAGCTTAGGCAATCCCGGAATTGTTTGATTTACATGTTCTCTTTTGAAATCAGCATACCACATATCACTTAAAATACTTGCGGTAGCAGCAGTTCCTGCAGGTAAAATTTTGTAATCAGACTTATTCATAGCAAGTAAAACCTGCTCAATATCCGTAGTCGATACGGCATCAACCACAATAAGCTTCTTTCCGGAAGCTATCAGCTCATTAAGTGTCTTTATAATAGGAGCAGCTCCCTTCATAACATCTCTGAGATTAAGTGATGCAACAAGATTGGAATATTCGGCACCCAGCTGATTTACAAACATTGTTGGCAGATGCGACTCACAAATCGGAGAAAACGGATCTCTTGCCATTTCAGTTCTTTCAATAGGTGTACCTCTTAAAAGATGGTATCCGCCGACAGTAACTCTGCCTTCAGCAGGAAATGCGGGAATTATAACTGCAGCATCCCAGTCGAGAACTTCCAGCATACCTATAATTTCAACAGCTATATTTCCTCTGACGGTTGAATCTATCTTTTTGAAATAATAGTCCGGATTAAACTTTTCCGACATCGTCTGAGTTAAATATTTAACTCTTTCATAAGCATCTTTGGGCGGAATATTTCTCGATTCGGTTGAAATCGCCCAGGTTTGCGTACCTTTTACATTATTGAGATTGTCAACATCATCACTCAAAAGTATCTGAGTACCTGCACCATGCAAATGGAACTGCAAAGCCGAATCATTTGCCCCCGTAAGGTCATCGGCAATTATACATGTTACACCCGAACTTATAATCATACTACATTTCTTCCACTATATCTCGCTTAGAACCAAGAAGTCTTATACTGTTTGCAATAATAATAAATCTCTCTCTGTCGCTGCCTGTAGCTTTATCTGTCCATTTGTCCTGCTGGATACGACCGTCAATTGCAACCTGAACACCTTTTTTTACATATTCACTTGCAAATTCTGCCTGTTTATCCCAAACATCAATATTAAACCAATCAGCAACTTCTGACTTGGTTTTTGAATCCCATCTGTTTACCGCTACAGAAAAATTAGCCTTTGATTTACCTGATTCGAAATATCTTATTTCAGCATCTCTGCCTACGCGTCCAACAATAACTACAGTATTCATTTATACCTCTTTCTCTATAATATTTTATTTTATATTACAATAAAAACAAGTAAGATATTAATATGTATTAACAAAAGTTAAGATTTTGAGGATGATTTTGCAGCTTTTCTTTCCTGTTTTTCCATCAGTTTAAGCAGCTCTTTATATGCACTTCCCCACTCAGCCATAGAATCCAAAACCATGGCAAGGCTGTATCCCAAATCCGTAAGAGTATATTCAACTCTTGGCGGCATTTCTTTAAACACTACACGTTTTAAAAGCCCCTTTTCTTCCATATCCCTAAGATTTGCAGTCAGAACTTTTTGAGTAATAGCTCCGACTGAACCTTTTATTTCCCCGAACCTTTTGGTTCCGGTAAGCAGCTCTTTTATAATGAGCGGCTTCCATCTGGTATTTAGCATAGAAAGTGTAATCTCAACAGGATTTGAGGGTAGATTTTTTGCGTTCATATTAGCTCAACTGATCCGATATTATTTTATGAGCAAGTCCTGCGAAGAAACCTATTACAGCACCAACTGTAACGAAAGCAATTGTCGGACGTTTCAGTTCTTTAATAGCTGTATTTTGTCCTTTGACGTATGCTTTTCTGTATTTTCTTGCAACTTCGTTTACTTGCAGAATGAGATTCTTCAACTCATTCATATCTTTTTCACCTAAGTTTGTAGCACTAAGTGATTTGAATTTCCATGCAGGTTTACCCGAATCAGAAAATCTTTGGACAACCGGTTCTTTTGCATCTACCATTTTTATAAATGCATCCTGTGCCGGCGTTTTATTTTCGATATTCCGGATTTCTTCTATAGCAATACCTTTTGCCTGTTTTGTCTGCAAAAGATTATATCTGGTAAAATCTTTAAGATTTTTATCTACTTCTTGCTCCGTAAGCGGCAGCATATATTTCGACGCATACCCTAATACCGCACCTCCGGCAACCCCTCTTGAGATTGAACCGAATACTGAATACGGACTTTCTGTTTGTGTGTTACTGATTGAATTTACTCTTGCCATAGTTAATAAACCTTTACTTAACTAACATCCTTCTGAATATGTCCACATACACTTATGTATTAAGGTTTGGTTAGAAACCTTAATGAAATTATATGTAGGTGAATTTGCACTTAAATATTTTAAATAATTAACACTAAACCTTAATTACATAAAACTGAGTAATCAAATCCATTTGGGATTATATCACAAAATTATTTTTTTGTCAACACCTTTATTAAATTCAATAATAACATTACGGAAACAATAACCGCAATTGCTACAAAATAAGCCCTGATAGTGTTTTCACCCAGGAACAGTGTCGCAAAAGCTCCTGCAACAATTGCAACGGATGTTAGAATACCGACAGTTTTTTTCTGAGAAAATCCGGCATGGAGTAATTTATGATGAATATGTTCCGCATCCGCAACAAACGGAGACTGTCCTTTAAAAATTCTTCTGAGACTTGAGTATGTAATATCAAAAATAGGTACAGCCAGCACCAAAAATGGCAGTAAAATAGCCAAAGTTGCGGCTTTCATAACCCCGGTAATCGAAATTGTTGCGAGTAAAAACCCTGAGAATAATGCACCGCTGTCACCCATAAAGATTTTTGCGGGATTAAAATTGTAAGTTAAAAATGCAAGCATAGAACCCGCAAGTATAAAACCTATTAACGCAATAATCGGATTAGGCGGAGTCATAGCCAGTGCTATTATAGCAAGTGTAATCGAGTTTATCGTTGTAACCGAACCGGCTAAACCGTCTACCCCATCGATAAAGTTCAGGGCATTACTGATACCTACAATCCACAATACCGTGATAGGATAAGACCAAAAACCCAAATCAATCCCGCCCAATATCGGAATAGAATTAATCTGAATACCGAGCAAATAAACTAAAGTCGCAATTGATAACTGAATTACAAGTTTAAACTTCGCCGGCAGATTATAAATATCATCAACAAATCCCAGTAAAAACATTAAAGAACTACCGAGAAGAATACCTGATAATAAGCTTCCTGCCGGATAATAACTCATAAACACAAGGCACAAAAATGTCAACATAGTACTTAACCAAATAGCAACCCCGCCGATACGGGATATGGGTTTACTATGAATTTTCCGTTCATTCGGAACATCAACAAGCCCTTCTCTCTGAGAATAGCTTATAACCATAGGCACTAGAAATACCCCGAAAATATAAGCTATAATCGTACCTATAACATGCGCATGCGTTAATTTTATAATCATTTTATTTTACTTACCTTTAGAAACTTTACAATATGATTATACACGCTGAAACAATTTTGTCATTTTTGTAAAGTTTTAGAAGATATTTATTGGTTTAGTAAAAATTTGTTTACATTTTTACTACGGCTGCTTTTGTTTTTGGTAGGATTGTTATGTTAATTATATACAGGTTTCCCTGTTACACTATAAACCGAAAGGATATTAAATGAAGAAGCTTTTAACCGCACTATTTACAATGTTATTTACCGTGCAAAGTGCCAATGCAATGAGTATTGATGCATTTTTAGATAAGCACTTAACCCCAATCTCAAATTTTGTATCGGATATTATATTTTTCCCGATTACCATTGGCGGAACATCAATTCCGCTTGTAATATTATGGATAATATTCGGCGGAGTATTTTTTGCTTTTTACCTTAGGGGTATTGCAGTCTGGGGCTTACCGGAATCTTTCAGGATACTGAAAACTCCTGCTCAGAAAGGTACTGACGGCGGCGGAGAAGTTTCTCCCCTGCAGTCATTAATGACAGCTTTATCAGGCACAATAGGATTAGGAAGTATTGCCGGTGTTGCAATATCAATTTCTATCGGTGGTCCCGGAGCTGTTTTTTGGATGTTTATCGGGGCATTACTCGGTATGGCTTTAAAATTTGTTGAAGCCGCATTGGCAATCAAATACAGAAGATTTAACCTTGACGGCTCAATTTCCGGCGGACCTATGCACTATATGGCACACGGATTAACCAGAAAGAAAATGCGCTGGCTCGGGCAGCCGTTATCGGTAATTTTCGCAGTATTATGTATCGGCGCAGGACTTGCAGGCGGAAACATGATTCAGATTAACCAAACTGCACAACAAATCGTAAACGTTACAGGTGGTGCTGACGGATTTATGGGCGACAAGATGTGGCTGGTAGGTCTTATCACCGCAATAGTACTCGGTATAATCATTATTGGCGGAATTAAGCAAATTGCAAAAGTGGCGGAAAAAGTTATTCCGTTTATGTGTATATTATATGTTGTCGGCGGACTTTTTGTTATTGTTGTTAACTGGCAGCATCTCGGGCATGCAATTTCTACAATATGCCATGAGGCATTTCATCCGAGTGCCGCATACGGCGGATTTGTCGGAGTAATCATTGCAGGGTTAAGACGTTCTGTTCAAACCAATGAAGCAGGTACCGGTTCTGCACCTATTGCTTACGCTACTGCTCAAACAAAAGAACCTATTTCTCTCGGTTTTGTATCACTGACAGAACCGCTTTTCACAGGTTTAATTTGTTTGTTGACCGCAACTCTCATTATAATTACAAATTCTTATGTAGGAGTTGAAGGGGTAAACGGTATTCAGTTAACCTCAAATGCATTTGAAACGGTATTTAGCTGGTTCCCGTATGTATTGGCTGTTGTAGTCGTATTGTTTGCAGTTACAACAATTCTTTCATGGGCATACTATTCGTTAAAAGCCTGGAATTTCCTTGTTGGTGAAGGCAAACGCAGAACTTTAATTTTCCAATTTATATTTTTATCATTTACTGTTATAGGCTCGGTTATGAATGTAAGTTCGGTTATAAACCTTACTGATGCGATGATGATTGGAATGTCTATCCCAAATATTATTACTATGTATATTCTTGCACCTGAAATCAAAAAAGATTTGGCGGAATATTGCAGAAAACATCAGGTTGGTAAACTTATTAACAGAGATTGGTTAAAACCTGTAATAGCAGAGGAGAATAAATAATGGCAGATCAACAAATTATCGTAACGGTTCAGGGTATAGATAAAGTAGGTATTGTAGCTAAAGTGACTGCAGTACTTGCCCAATATGAAGTTAATATTGAAGATATTAAACAAACATTAATGCAGGGACATTTCGTTATGTTTATGCTCGGCAATATTGAAAAATCAAGCTTCCCATTTAAAGAGATTAAAGATGCTCTTCTTAAAGCAGGGGAAGAATTAGGCATGGAAATATGGGTTCAACGAAAAGAAATCGTTGACAATATGCATATCATTTAATTGAACCGATTAGTCTTTCTCAGGTTCCTCAACAATATGTTCAGATTTCTCTGTAGCAGGTACCGATTCTTCAACAATCATTGTACTTTCATTTGCCACAGTCGTTTCAGGCTCTAATAAACTTATGTACAGTATCTGGTTGGCAACTGAAGAATCTAAGTCAACGAATTTTGCTGCCGCTATCCTGTCATTTGTACGAACTATCTCAACCTGAGCTATAACATCAACATCCTCATATTTTAAGCCGATAGTTATTACATCGCCAACTTTTAAGGTGTTCTCATGACCTAAGAATATGCCGCTTCTTGATAAACTGTATATGCATTTTACGTTTGTCGGAGCTGTAAATTCTAACTGCGGAGTGTCTCCCGGATTAATAAATCCGGTAGTTCTTCTGTCAATTGATGGTGTCCAGGTTTCAATTTCTCTGCGTTGAGATAATGCTGCAAATTTTTGTTCTATTTTGTTGTCCCAAGCCGGATCTTCCGGATCCACTCCGGGGATTATTGGATGTCTATGAACATCATCACCCGGATTAGTGGTCGGATTGTCCGTGGTTGGATTATCCGTGGTCGGGTTATCCGTTGTTGGGTTATCTGTTGTCGGATTATCCGTAGTAGGATTGTCCGTGGTTGGATTATCTGTTGTAGGATTATCCGTAGTAGGATTATCCGTTGTTGGATTATCCGTGGTCGGGTTGTCCGTTGTCGGATTGTCTGTGGTCGGATTGTCCGTGGTTGGATTATCCGTGGTTGGATTATCCGTGGTTGGGTTATCTGTTGTAGGATTGTCCGTGGTTGGATTATCCGTTGTCGGATTGTCTGCGGTCGGGTTATCCGTTGTCGGGTTATCTGTTGTCGGATTATCCGTTGTCGGGTTATCCGTTGTTGGGTTATCTGTTGTCGGATTATCCGTAGTAGGATTGTCCGTGGTTGGATTATCTGTTGTAG
>JAFYDY010000090.1 GCA_017544545.1 bacterium | reverse complement strand
ACCTCTTTCATTTTTTGATGCACCAAAGCCACAATATGACCGGCATGACGCATCCTTTTTATTTCTTCTCTCGATTTTTTGTTTATCATAATCCTTTGTCCTCTACCCTTATTCTAGCACAAAACCAAGATTAAGGGCAAAGTTTATATGATTTGATCTATAACAAAGTTATCCATGCATTTTTTGATATTGTTTATATAAATATTTTTATCTGGAGTTGCTATTCCTTTAGTTATTTGATTTTTCTTACCTTGCCAGCAATACAATAAGGCATCCTGAACTGTTAAATTTTGTTCTTTCATCATCGGTTTAATTGCTGACAATTCATTTTTATAAATAGAAGACAACGCTATCATTGTTGCGATAGCCGCTTTATCTCCCTGTCCCAAGTTTGATTCGGTTATATTATATTTTTTCATTAAATCTAATGCTGACTTATCTGTATAACAACCGAGTTTTATTTGAGTTAAACCTCTTGAATTTACGTGACTTTCTTCTTCTCCGAACATACGTTTAACATCTTTCAGGGTATTTACAAACCACTGAGCGTTTTCTTTTATATGGTATGTTATAGCAGAATTTGCACCAAATTCGCTTTCTTGTTGCGCAATTCCTAATGTCAGCATTGCGAAAGAGTTATACGTATCGTTATCTATACCCAGATTCTTAATCAATTCACTTTTTTTATCAGATAACACTTTCATCATGGTTTTAGATTCTCCGCCAAATGCTGTTACAGATGAAATACGAATTTCTTTTACCGGATCATTTTTTGTTGAAGTTGTTGCGACATCGCCGGTATATTCTTTTTGTGTAAAGTGCAGCTGTCCATTTTTTACGGTCATAAAATTGTTTTTATCTTCAGGAAGAATGTAAACCTTTGTTCCGACACCATCTATGCAAGTTGCTAATTCATCAAAATCTTTTGGTCTGATGTTTACACAGCCGGATGAAAATCTATTATTTTGGGTTCCTTCTTGATCCATAAGATATTGCCTGTAACTATTACCGTTCGGTATTTGGTGAATTGCAACACCGGTTTCACCATTTCCTACTCCGCGTGCTCGTAATCCGTCATTTGATAATGTAAATACACGATCATTATATAATCTTCTATATGCATCTCGTCCTGTAGCACGGTAGTTTATTGTATAAATTCCTGCTGAAGTAGATTCCATTTTTTCAGCATTTGATTTATAACTTCTCTTTAATAGAACGTCAGATTCATTTTTTGCAACACCAACTTCAAATTCTTTGACTATGTTGCCATCCCAAGAATATACTGTTGCAGTACAATTCTTTTTATCAACGATTATATAGTTGTCTCTGCTTTCGTTTAGTTGTTTGTTATATGCAATTACTTTTTCTTTATCGGAAGGCAAATTGTTTATTTTATCCTGAAGTTGTTTCAGGTCATTCCAATTATCTTTCTTCGGTTCTTTTACTTGTTCTGTTTGTACAATCCGATTTGGATTTTCAACACGTGTAGTATCGTTTTGCTCTACGTGAACTCTTGTAGAATCCTCCTTGGCATGCGCAAATTTAAATTTTGTTGTATCTGCCACGGTTGTATCATTTTGTGTTTTTGATGCTGCGGCAAATATTGTATCTCTTTGCGGCAAAAACTTACGACCTGTCTTTGTTTCAGTTGTTATGGAGTCTTTGATTTTTGTTTTTGGTTGCACAGAATCAATCTTTGAGCCGAAAAAGCTCAGTGTATCCACCTGAGGAATAGCAACTTTTTTTCTTTTAACTTGATTTGATTCCAATGACGAACATTTAAATACGCTTCCGATATTATAAAAATATTTCTTCCCAAATTCCTCCGGAGTTTTACATCCATTTTCTTCCGCAAGTTTTTGTAAATTTCTTAAAACATCTTTATTTGTGTAATCCCCTTTTTCAGCAAGGCTGTTTGCAACAAATTTCCATGGATTTTCCCCTGATGCAACAGTATGCGTATAAACTGTCATATTTTTCTCCTCGCAAATACTTTATATTTCCCTTGTATATATAAAGTATTTGCGGAAGTTATATTTGATACAAAATTTAGTGTGGAATTTAAAAAATAGCCATAATCCAGTAATATCTTGAATTTTTCGCATTCACAATTTTTAATATTTTATTACACTTAAAAAGACCACCCATATAATGAGTGGTCTTTTTTGATTTTCGTTAAATCAATTATTCAACTTCGATTGCACCAACAGGGCAAGCATCAGCTGCTTCTTTTACAGAATCAATGTTGTCAGCTACTGCTGAATCATTAACAACTGCCTTGTCTTCTACTGAAAATACAGCGTCGCAAATTGATTCGCAAGCGCCGCATGCAATACAACTGTCATTAACTTTAACTGCCATTTTTTATTCTCCTTATTTTTCTTGTTGTGGTATTCCCACAAGATGATAATATTATAAAAAATAATAAATGTCTATATTTTTTGAACAAATAATAACAACCGTTTAAATTTGACAAACCTTCGGGAAAAATCGTATAATATCAGCAAAAAAAGGAGTTTTGTATGAAAGTTTATAAAATTTTTACGATTTCTGCATTATTACTGTGTTCAACGATAGGAGTTGCTTTTGCACAAAATTACTGGTGTTCATCAGATGGTTTTGGTTATCTGGCAACCGTTGCAACACCGGAAACTTCATGCATAGCAACTAAAGGTTCTCCCGATACTTATAAATCATGTGTTGAAAATTTAAGAAAAAATAATGAAAAAACCAAAGCTGACTTACAAAAAGGAATTTGTAAACCAATTCAGGAAAAACAAGCTTCTTATGGTCAGACAAAATGCAAATATTTTTATATTATAGAGAACGGAAAAGTTGAAGATAGAGGTAATGAATCATTTTCTCTTTCCAAAAATTCAGAATTTGAAAAAGATAAATGCCTGCAAATAGCAAAAGAGGAAGTTTCTAAAACAGTACCTACAGCATCTTCCACAAAATCTGCCAAATGGGCTGATCAAAACCTATCAACACAATCCAAACCAAAACCTGTCTCCATGACAACGTCCGGTTCAACAACATCTAAAACATACACACCAACAAAGACATACACAAAACCTTCGTATAAATATAATTTTCCGCCGCAATATGCACCGGCACAAGGTTACAAGAATCCGTCAGATGCGTATAAAAAATAGAAGGTTTATAACCAGTCTTTTATAAAGGTTACAATATTGTCAAAACCGAGCATCTCACCAAGGTTTCCGCCTGACGGGAGAGTTTTTGCGTAGACAATTACCGGAACTTTTTCTCTTGTATGGTCTGTTCCCGGAACACACGGGTCACAACCGTGGTCTGCTGTTATTATCAACAAATCATCATCTCTCATCGCATCAACTATCGGTTTTACATAACGATCAACTTCTTCTATTGCAGCCCCGTAACCTTTTGCATCGTTTCTGTGACCGTAGAGCATATCGGTATCGACAAGGTTTGTGAAAATAATTTCTTTATCCGAATATTTTAAACCTTTTTCGTAAGCAATATCTTCCAACGGCAATTCACCTTTGACAGCTTTCAGAGTTAATTCAAGCCCTTCTTTATTGGAGCCTGTGTGAATTGCGTGAGTTATTCCCGCTTTTGAAAATATATCTTCGATTTTTCCGATGGCAACAACTTTTCCGCCTTCGTCTTTTATATCATCAAGGTAAGTGTGTTTTGGCACCATTGAAAAATCTCTTCTGTCTTTTGAAATTCTTGTGGGTTTACCGTCTATAATCTTATATGGTCTTGCAATAACCCTTGCAACATTATAATCCCCTTCATCCAAGAGTCGTCTTGCAATTTTACACCAGTCATACAATGTTTCTAACGGTATCATGTCAGTATCTAAAGCAATTTGAAAAACACTGTCGGCAGAAGTGTAAACAATCGGGAATTTTGTTGAATGATGTTCATCATTAAGTTTTTCAATTATTGCAGTACCGCTTGCCGGAATATTTGCCAAAACTCCGCCGCAACCCGTTTGGTCTATAAATTTATCAATCAGTTCTTTTGGAAAACCTTCAGGGAAGGTTGAAAATGGTCTTTCGGAAACCAAACCCATTATTTCCCAGTGACCTGTTGTTGTATCTTTACCTTTTGATTTTTCAACAAGCGTTGCAACCGTGCCGGTCGGGTTTTCAACTTTTTTAATTCCTTCATAATCACCGAGCAAACCTAAGCCCATAGCTTCCATATTCGGAACATTCAGTCCGTTATTAAATTTTGCAACGTGAGCCAGCGTGTTACATTCAGGAATATCGCCAAAGTCACGGCAATCATCCATTGCTCCGTTACCCATTGAATCTATAACCATAATTATTGCTCTTGTCATAATTTCCCTCCGGTTGTAATCCTATTTTATCACTATTTATGTTATTTGCAAAACATTATAAACATAAGTAAAACGGCCCTGTGTTAAGGGCCGTTCTTTATTTGAAATCTTTGGGGGTTAATTCTTAAAAAGTTCCTACAGGTTTTTTCTGAGCTGTAGCTCCCGGAATTGATTGCCAGTTAGCAGCCATAATCTTTTTGAAAGATTTTAGAGCTGTATCTTCGAGTTCACCCAATTCTTCTGCTTCCATAATCAATTCTCTGAGGGGTAACAGTGCTCTTTGATCTCTGAGAACACCTAACGCAGCAGCTGCACCTGCACGAACAAGTTCGTTTTCTGAACGATTTTTCATAACATCGATCAGAGCAGGAACTGCTTTTGTATCATTCAATTTGCCTAATGAAGTTACCGCATAAATTCTTACGTTAACCCATTCGTCATAAAGCATATTTATAATCTTATCAACAGCTTTTTTGTTGCCGATTTCGCCTAAAGCTCTTGTTGCATCACATCTTACATTAACTTTTTCGTGATCAAGAGATTCAATCAACGCATCTGTTGCAACGTCACCAATTTCAATCAAAGCATCTGTTGCAGTGATACACACCTGCGGATTTTCATCGTTTAAAGATTCAACAAGCGGTTCAACAACGATTGCGCCGCCCAGACGACCTAATGCACGAGCTGCACGAACTCTAACATCAACATTTCTGTCTTCACGTAAAGATTCAATTAAGTGAGTTGTTGCTTTTGAATCACCTAATTCACCCAAAGCTCTTGCTGCATATAAACGAACAGATCCGTTTTTATCGTGTTTCAAAACATCGATTAATGGCTCAACAGCCTTTGAATCACCCATTTCACCTAAAACACGAGCTGCATTGTATCTAACTTTTTCAGAATTGCTCGTTTTTAAGTCGTTAAGTAATTCATCAAATGTCTTCTTCACTTGTTTTTTCTTACTGTTCACACTAATTGTCATTATTTTCCTCCGACACTTTTGCAATAACTTTCACACTACTTACTTTTATATAAAGTTTTTCTTTCAAAAATTATTGCCTAATTATGATCTTTTGTATTAACTTTTGTTTACAATTCCTTTTTTATGTCTATTATCTGTTTCTTACAAGTGCTTTGTCAGTTGTTTCTGATTAAGGGTAATTTAAACACTTATTTTTCATGTACTACTAGTATAACATATCTAATATCAAATTTAAACTGTTTTGTGAAAAAAGTTTTAAAAATTTGTTATATTGTTTTTCTAAAAAATACTGCAATTCAGCTACTAATCAAAAATTAAATTAAAATTTCTTAATATTTTATTACTCACATTTGATAGTAATAATAAACTCTGTACCAACCCCTATTTCACTCAATACCTTGATTGTACCGTTATGCTTGTCGATTATCTTTTGGCTTATTGCAAGCCCCAACCCTGTACCGACTCCTACACCTTTTGTAGTAAATCCTGCCGTGAAAATTTTATTCAGATTTTCTTTTGGTATCCCTTTGCCGTTGTCCCTGAATTTTACTATCAAATCAGGCTTTTTGTATTCAGTCGTAATTGTTATTTCGCCTTTACCCTCTATTGCCTGACAGGCATTCATCAGGATATTTGTAAAGACCTGATTGAGCATATTCGGATAACATCTGACAGGCGGGATTTCTCCGTAATTTTTTATTATCTCAATTCTGTTTTTGGTTTCGTGCCGTATCAAATCAAGCGTCAGGTCAATTTCTTTATTTATATTTGCTTCCTGAAGTTCAGATTCATCCAGCCTTACAAACTTTTTCAAAGAAACAACTATGTTACTTATCCTCTGGATTGCTTCCCGATCCAGATTGTTAATCTGCTCAAAGGTTTCTTTTACATCCGGTTGATCTATTTGGGATATAAGCTTTGAGATTATCGAATTATTTGACTTGATGGAAGCAACAGGGGTATTGATTTCGTGCGCAACTCCGGCAACAAGCTGACCTAAAGATGCCATTTTTTCCGAATTTATAAGTTGTAATTGAGTTTCTTTCAGTTCATCAAGAGCAGCCTTCAAATCCTTAACGTTTTTGGCGTTTTTCTGGTAAAGTTCAGCTCTTATAATTGCGTTCCCCAACTGAGATGAAACGGCATTCAGAATTTCTATTTCTTCATTAAGCTCACGTTTTTGATAACTCAAAAGAACAAGTGCCCCGAGCATTTTCTGCATATGGAACACCGGAACAACAACCCTCAACACAGACTGTTTAAAAGGCTCCGCCTCAACATATTCGGACAGAGAATAACTTATGGAAATTTTATCCGACAAAAGCTGCTTCATTGCATAAGCATCAAAGGATATTTTTGTACCGGTAAAATTGCTTTCACCGAAGGTTTCAACGACCGTAAATCCGCCGTCGGTACTTTGGGCATAATACGTTTTAAAGCATCCGAACATAATTGCCAATTCACGCAAAGCCGAATTTAAAATGACAGATATGTCCATTGATTCTCTTATTATATTGGATAATTTATTGATCAGTGCTATTCTGATTGCCTGCGCCTGCGCTTTTATCCTGATTTTTTGAAGTTCTTCGTTTTCTTCCTCAAGCTTGGTCAGCTTATCTTCAAAGGCTTCACGCTCTTTTTGATTATCTTTGAGCATAACGTCAGAACTAACATCAACAAAGAAAATTATTGTATAACTTCCTCTTTTTACGGCTGTCATATCGTAAAAAGTCGTCTGTCCCGGAACAGAGGAATAATAAACCCTTGCGAAAAAGTTTTCTTTTGATGTGATTGCCTGAAATATAGGCGAACACAAATCTACATTTTCGCTATCCATCGGGCATATTTCAAAATTCATACGATGAGCAAATTTGCGAATATCATCAAAGGTACTAAAGACACGATGAAATGCATTGTTTCTAAAAACAACGTTTTCATAATCCCTTACCACAATAACCGGATTCCAGTATTGATTGAAAAAATCAAATTTCCTCATATTTGTATTATATCATAACTTTCACAATAAAAAACCACTGTATGCACTCATACAGTGGTAATCGATTTATCACTTAAAATTATTAGTCTTCTGTTGCTTTAACTTCTTCTGATTCACCTTCTGCAACTTCTTCTTTTATTCCTGTTCTGATAGAAGATTTATCTGAAGAAATGTTTTTATCTTTTAATTTTGTAATTTGTCTTGCCAATTTATCTGCCAAAAGGTCAATACTTGCATACATTGATTCGGCAGCTTCTTCAACACGAATCAAACCTGCATTTGTTTTACAAATAACTTCTGCAATATGTTTTCCTGCTGCTGACGGATTTTTAATTACCGACAAAACAACATCAATTCCCTGAATTTGATCATAACGTGTTGCAACTTTACCTATTTTTTCTTTTACATAAGCTTTGATTGCTTCTGTAATGTCTATATTTCTGCCGTTTACGTGAATGTGCATTTAAACCTCCAAATTTATTTATACCGATACGCCGTCAGTATAACACAACATAATTAATTTTTAAAGGGTAAACTTATTAATCGTCTGCCAAAAATTGAGGCAACTCTACATCCGGAGTACCGATTACTCTGACTAATTCCAAAACAGATGCCTTCATTTGACATTTTTGTGAAGAGCCGCTAAAGAAATCTCTATAGAAACAACCTTCGCAATTACATCCACGTTTATAGCATTCCAATGCAGTTGTAGTCCATCTTCTGACAGCAACTGATCTTCCCATATCCCTACTTCTAAACAATTTATAAAATCTCCACTTATTTTCTATACCAACCGATATCCAAAATATATACCGGAACATCTCCCCAAAGCCGTTGCAATCACTCATTTACGACTTCATATTTCAATTATAGAAAATAAGTTTTATTTTTCAAGGCTAAAACATGAGGATATGAAGTTTTGTAACATATAGCTGGATTTCAGGCATACTAAGTGTTTCAAAATATTGATTCCGCTGAAATCATGCACCGACATGGTTTTGGAAATTTTGTCACATGCAAAACCATGTCGTGACATGGTTTTAGATTATTTACTTTTATATTAAGTTTTGTAAAATTTGCCGGATTTACTAAAAAAAATACACGGAAAAACTCAAATTTTTGGTTTCTGCGGGCATGGAGCATGCCCGCAGCCCCAACGGCCGTTTCACCCAATACTGGATTTGTCGGGTCATGCAATCCGACTCCGGCCGATGCACCTCCTCCGCTTTTTTGCATGCTCCGTTTATCCGGAGAGAATTCGTTTTGGAAGCACAATACATACCTGTTTTGATATCTTCAGAATACGATTTTTTCAAACTTTTTTCATTAGACTTTATACTCATTTTTTGTATCCGGTCTTTTACTCTTTTGGGCAATAGATTTTGCTGATAAAAAGTTAAAAACTTTATTCCGAAGGAGAGTACTATGGCGTGTAAAATGTTATTTTTTGATTTCAGACAGGCTGAAGAAAAATTTTTTCAGGAAAACAAGCTTGACAGTTTTGAAATTAAATTTTTTAAAGAGAGCCTGAACGAATTGACTATCTGTAACCTTAGCGAAGAAGATTTTGAAGAAACAATGATAATAAGCGTTTGTTCAACTTCTAAGATTAACCACAATATCATTTCAAAATTCAAAAATCTCAGAGTAATCTCAACCAGATCCACAGGACATGATCATATTGATATAAATTGCTGCATTAACAAAAATATTGCACTCATAAATGTTGATTCATTCGGGACAAAGGCCGTTGCCCAATTTGTATTGGGAGTAATTATACAACTCGTAAGACGAATTTGTATAAGCTGCAAATACGAAAAAAATCCCCTCATACCTAAAAATTTTTGCGGACACGATCTTGACAAACTGACACTCGGTATCATAGGAACAGGGACGGTCGGAGCATCTCTTTGCAAATATGCTTATTGCCTTGATATGAAAATTTTAGCATATGACATAACTCCTAACAAAAATCTGGTTGATGTTTTCGGGGTTGAATATCTTGATATGCCAAATTTGTTGGAAAAATCTGATATTGTAGTCTTACTCATACCTTACACTTCAGATTATTATCATATGTTTTCTTATGAAGAATTTAAGGCAATGAAACAAGGCTCATATTTCATAAACGTTTCAAGAGGAGAATTTATTGATAACGAAGCCCTGCTGGATTTGGCAAAAACCGGCAAGTTTAAAGGAATAGGACTTGATACCACAGCCTGCCCAAACCCGAGACAAAATAATAATTCCGAAGCTGATATTTCCTCAGAAAACTGTATTGAAACACACGAACCCATAAGAGAACTTGCAAAACTTCCGAACGTTTTAATTACGCCACATATAGCTTATGACACCGAAGAATCCGTCAATTACATATTGAAAACAACTTTTGACGGCTTGGGTGACTTTTTGCGAGGAGGCAGAAGCCACAGGGTGCTATAATTTTTCAACTATCTGGGCACTAATTGTACCAAAAATATAATTGCAGACTTTTACACACCTGAACCCGTGTTCTTCCATCTTTTTAACCAGCTCATCCGGCTCAGGAAATTCTTTTTTGGTTTTTATCAAATATCCGTAGGCATCCGGATCTTTTCCCAAAACCCTAATCAATACCGGAACAACCCAATCAAGAATTGACCAGAAAATATTATGGTAACCAAAATCCATATGGAGAAATTTGCCGCCCTTTTTCAAAACTCTGTTTATTTCATCAAGAGCTTTGCTGCCGTTTTCTATATTGCGCAGCCCAAAACCGTTTGTTACATAATCAAATTCGCCTTCGCCAAAGGGCAGATTTGTACAATCACCGACGATAAAAGTTCCCTTCGGGTTTTTCTGTTTTGCAAGTTTTACCATATTCGGTGAAAAATCAAGCCCTATAACTTTTGTCTTTGGAGATAATCTTTTTATAATTTTTACAAAATCACCCGTCCCGCAGCATGTGTCCAAAACATTTGAGCGAGCCTCTATTTTCAACTCTCTTATTGCTAAATAACGCAAAAAATAGTGCATCCCAAACGAAATAAAATTGTTTACAAAATCATAATAAGATGAAACGTCATCAAACATTGACTGAACTTTTTGCGGATTTTTGTCTTCTGACATTTTGTAAACTCCTTTGCTCTAATTTCATTTTAGCATACAATATATAATTATGAAACTTGCATTTTTACCGATAGACAACCGACCGGTCTGCTATACTTTGCCAAAGCTGATTGCGGAAATTGACAAAGACCTTGAGCTTTATCTTCCAAAACGTGAATTTCTTGGAGATTTAACAAAAACTGCCGATATAAACGCTCTTTTTGACTGGCTTAAAAATTTACCCAAAGATATTGATGCAATGATATTAACTCTCGACACCATCGCATACGGAGGTCTTATTCCTTCACGCAGATGCCCCGAAAGCTTTGACGAGATACGAAAAAGAATTGAAAAATTAAAAGATATTTTGCTTGAAAAAAAATGTAAAATTTATGCCTTTTCAAGCATTATGAGAATCTCAAACAATAATTATAACGAAGAAGAAAAAGAATATTGGTCAAAATACGGCAAAAAAATCTTTGAATATTCTTATAACTTCCATAAATCCGGTGAGAAGCAAAATTCCTCCATTCCGAATGATATTCTGGATGATTACCTTGAAACAAGAAAACGTAATTTTGAGATAAATAAAATCTATCTTGAATGGCAAAATCAGGGACTTTTTGAGACTCTGCTGTTTACAAAAGATGACTGTGCGCAATTCGGAATAAATGTTATGGAAGCCGAAGAACTTATAAAACTTGGCGGGACAACAAAAACCGGAGCCGATGAAATTCCGCTTAGCTTGTTTGCCAGAGCAATTAACGGAAAACTTAAGATATGTCCCGTATTTTTGGAGCCTGACCAAAAAGAACTGATTTCCAATTATGAAGATGTTTCTGTTGAACAATCGGTAAACAGTCAAATTGAACTTGCCGGATGCGAAATTTCAGACGAAAACAGTGCTGATATCCTGCTTTATGTGAACAATTTTATTGATCATCAGGGAGAAATTGTTATGGGTGTTGATACTCAACCATTTAACAAAACTTTTACAACTCCACAAAAACCGTATATGATTGCAGATGTGAGATATGCCAACGGAGCCGATAACAATTTCATAAAAGAACTTTCAAAAAATGAATTAGACGATAAAAACTTTTACGGATTTTCAGCATGGAATACAACTGCCAACACCCTTGGAAGCCTGATTTGCGGAGGGAAAATAAAATATTTTGCAGAAAAGTATAATCCTGTGGCTTTCAAAAAATTACAACTTACGAGATTTCTTGATGACTGGGCTTATCAGGCAAATATCAGACAAAAATTATCCTTCCAAAACACATCCGAATTAAATAAAAAAATGCAAGTCTATGAAGGTCTTATAAAAAATAAACTTGGTATTGACGAGTGTAATATAAATTATGCTTTCCCGTGGAACAGATTGTTTGAGGTGGAAATTGAGTTTAATTGATATAATTTTACTTTCAATAGCATTGGGAATTGATTGTCTTGTGGTGTCTTTTTCACAAGGGTTGATTTTTTCCGAAAACAGAGGAAAAAATTCTTTGAAAATGGCTGCCGTTATGGGCTTTTTTCAGGGAACCATGCCGGTTATAGGGTATGTCGGAACAGACACTTTGTACAGATATATTATGCCCTTTTCAAAATGGATTGTTTTTGGAATTTTTCTAATCCTCGGATTGAAATTTATTTTTGAATCTTTTGCCCCCGAAAAAGCTGCCGTAAAATGCTTGGATTTTAAATGTCTTATAAGTTTGGGGATTGCAACGAGTATAGATGCCTTAGTTTCAGGGGCTTCAATAAGATTAACCCATACTAACCTGTTGCTTGCATGTTTAATAATCGGCTTGGGCTCGTTTTTGATGTCAATTACAGGTTTTTGGAGCGGTAATAAACTGAAAAGTATATGTTCAAAATGTCTTGAAAAGGCCGGCGGAATTATACTGATAGCACTTGCGATAAAAGCAATTATTTAATCCCGTACTTACTAATAGACATCATATAAATATCATTATATAATTTAATCAATGGCGATATTAGAAGTAAAAAATTTGAATTTGGGATTTCAGTTTGAAAACGATTTCAGACAGGCACTTTTTGATGTTTCTTTTTCGCTTGAAAAAGGTAAAATGCTTTCTGTTGTGGGGGAATCCGGATGCGGAAAAACAATGAGTGCAATGAGCATTCTGCGTCTTATTCCAAAAACGGCAAGGATAACCTCGGGAGAAATTATTTTTAACGGAGAAAATCTTTTATCAAAAACCGAGAGGGAAATGCAGCACATAAGAGGTTCAAAAATAGCACTCATACCCCAAGACCCGATGACGTCCCTAAATCCTTTATACACCGTAGGGGATCAGCTTTTGGAAATTATAAAAATTCACCAAAATCTTAAAGGTGAAGAAGCTGAAAAAAAAGCCATTGAAGCCTTTGATGCAGTGCAAATTCCGAGTGCGAAATCGCGATTAAGCAATTATCCTCATGAATTTTCCGGCGGGATGAAACAAAGGGCAATTATTGCAATGGCTCTTTGCTGCAATGCCCAAATCTTAATTGCCGATGAACCCACAACTGCTCTCGATGTTACAATTCAGGCACAGATTATGAATATTTTGAATGATATCAAGACCAATAATGATACCTCTGTCCTGCTGATAACACACGATTTGGCTTTGGTAAGCGAATATACGGATGATATTGCAGTAATGTATGCGGGAAGAATTGTTGAACAGGCTCCGAATAAAGAGTTCTTCACAAACCCGACACACCCGTATTCACAGGCCTTGTTAAAATCAATCCCTTCGAACAGAGGGGAAAAACTGGAAACAATACAAGGGCAGCCTCCGGCACTTTCACAAAAAATTGACGGCTGCAAATTTAATCCGAGATGCGAATATTGTACGGATATCTGCAAAAAGGAAATTCCTCAGCCCAAACAAGTCACTTCAAACCATCAAAGTTGCTGCTTTTTAATTAAGTAAATTACTTTTTCAGTTTTTTACCAACCCATCTAAATGGTTTTTTGACGTATTCCAAAACTCTTTTGCCGAAATCTTTAACTGATTCGCCTATTTTTGCAAAATCGGGTTTTTTAAGTCCGGAAAGTTTAGGTAACTTCTTCCTGAAAACTAATGCCAAAGCACCAAGGGCAACAAGTCCGCCAAATAACCATTTTTTCCAGGTCGGATTTTTTTCCAAAATACCCGGATCACCATAGCAATCTGCCCCAAGCTCGCCTTTTATTTTTGTATTAGGTGGCAAAAGCAAAGGTTGATTAATCGCAGGAATATCCGTAATCTTAGGATGCCCGACAAATCTTTGCGGCATATCCATTAAATCTGCTGCAGCATCATAATCCAAAACTCCGCCCGATGCACACATTTCCAACGGAAATATCCAATCTGAACTCATAATACTTTTCCTTTACTTTTTAACCTACAAGTATATAAAGTATTTTCTCCGACAAAAATTGCCTTTTTAAAATTTACTATTTGTTTATGCTAGTATATTTTTATAGTAAAAAACGAGGTAAGAAATGGACAAATATTATTTAACAACCGCCATTGATTATGTAAACGGCGCACCCCATATAGGTCATGCTTACGAAAAAATTCTGACCGATATTATTGCAAGACATTTTTCACAAAGAACAGATAATTTATTTTTCCTGACAGGAACAGATGAACACGGTATTAAAATTCAAAAAACAGCTGCCTCTCAGGGAATTTCTCCGAAAGAACTTTGCGACATGAATGCTCAAAAGTTCAAAGATGCCTGGAAAGCACTGGGTGTGGAATATAACAAATTTATACGTACAACAGATGCTGATCACGAAAAAGTTGTTCAGAAGATATTTAAAAAACTTGTAGAAAAAGGAGATATTTATAAACACGAATACGAAGGCTGGTACTGCTCCGGCTGCGAATGTTTCCTAAACCCGAAAGATTTGACCGAAGACGGCCTTTGTCCTGATCACCTCAAAAAACCGGATATTGTAAAAGAAGAAAACTATTTCTTTAAACTGACAAAATACAAAGATGCAATTATCAAACATATTAAAGAAAATCCGGAATTTATTGTTCCGAGTTTCAGAGCAAACGAAGTTCTGAATCAGCTGGAAGATATTCAGGATATTTCCGTATCCCGTAACAAAGCCAATGTCGGTTGGGGTATTGATGTTTTGGATGATCCGGAACAATCAATCTATGTCTGGATAGACGCTCTTTCTAATTACATTACTGCTATAGGTTATGACCCTGACGGATCATCAGAACAATTTAAAACTCTCTGGCCGGTTGATGTTCACGTAATCGGAAAAGATATTCTGAAATTCCACAGCATATATTGGATAGCTATATTGATGGCTCTTGAATTACCTTTACCGAAACACATTTTTGCTCACGGCTGGATTACAATTGATGAAACAAAAATGTCAAAATCTTTGGGTAATGTTGTTTCACCGACATCTGTTCTGGAAAACTTTGAGCTATCAACTCCTGATGCTTTCAGATACTATATGGCAACTTCCGCTCCCTGCGGACGTGACGGTAACTACTCCGATCAGGATTTTAAAGAAAAAGTTAATGCACACCTCGCAAACAGTATGGGTAATCTGTTAAACAGAAGCCTTTCAATGCTTGTAAAATATTTTGACGGTGAAATTAAAGAAGAATTTTTGACAAACCGTTCAAAAGAAGCCGAAAGTCTTTTGAAAACTGCTTTGGGAACAGTAAAAATCGTTGAAAACCACTTCAACCATTTTGAAATTCAGGAAGCTGCACAGGAAATCGTGGGAATTGTCGATGCCGCAAATAAATTTGTAACAGACAATGCACCATGGACTCTTGCAAAAGAGGAAAAAATGACAGAATGCGGACAGGTTCTGGCAACCGTTTTAGAAATTATGTGTGTTATCTCATCTTTAATTTACCCCTATTGTCCGAATATTGCACAGGATATGGCAAACCAATTATCATATGACCTGTCAATCAAACTGGATAACATTACAACAAGTAATATTAAAACAGGAAAGTTGATTTCAAAGGACGATATTCATCCGGTATTTCTGAGGGTGGATTCGGAACTTGCTGATAAATCAAAAGTTAAAGCATAAAAAAATACCGGCTTATAAAAGCCGGTATTTTTTCTTGTAAAATTATCTCAAAGAGCAGGTAAGAACAAGGTCGTTACCGTTAATTCTTGAATCCTGAAGTGCTGCTTCAGGAGAAATTTGTTCAA
This sequence comes from bacterium, assembly GCA_017544545.1. Taxonomy (GTDB): domain Bacteria; phylum Cyanobacteriota; class Vampirovibrionia; order Gastranaerophilales; family Gastranaerophilaceae; genus Zag111. Next base: position 24,310 of record JAFYDY010000090.1, on the reverse strand, counting down.
TTCCTGCACCTGTTCTTGTGCCGAATATTTTGCATCTTACTCCGCCGTCTGTTGCTGAATCTGTAGTTCTTCTTGAAGATTCACTCTTTCGGTTTTTAGCTTCGAGTTGATTTACTCTGCTTTCCAAACGATTTATAGTATACATCAAATCTGATATTTCAGATGATTGCTTTTTCGCTCTGGTATCGTAATCATCATAATCATCTTCGTATTCTGAACGTTCTTGTGCTCTTTGTTCGCTGGCATCTTTTGTATTAACATACATTGCCGCAATTGCGAAAACAAATACGCAAATTATCAATACTGTTAATACTTTGAATTTGTTCATACTTTCCATAAAGAATCTCCCTCATATTATTTTATAGCTTTGGAAACATATTATCATAAAAGCTGTTTTTGGGCTAGTGTTTAACAATTTATGTGCAAATATTCAAATCCGTACAATATTCACAAAATCTTAATATTTATAGGGACTTAACAAGTTGCATTTTAAAAGTGTTTATTATACAATAAATGTGTATAGGCACTTTATGGAGGAAATAAAATATGGAAACTTACGGTATTGAAAAATGGGGTATTACTTCACCCTCATCAGTACACAGAAACTGGACACCTGCTCAATTAACAGAAGCAGCCCTGCGCCGCGGCGAAGGCTCTCTTTCTGAAACAGGAGCTTTGGTTGTTACAACAGGTAAATATACAGGTCGTTCACCTAAGGACAAATTTATTGTTGATACCCCGAGCATTCATAATGATATCGCATGGGGAAAAGTTAACAGACCTATTTCAAGAGAAGCATTCAACTCTATCAGAGATAAAATCGCTAACTATCTGAACGGTAAAGAAGTATTTATTTTTGATGGTTTTGCTGGTGCTGACAAAACTTATACTCAAAAATTCAGAGTTATTAACGAATTAGCTTCACAAAATATGTTCATTCACCAATTGTTAATCAGACCTACAGCCGAAGAATTAGCATCTTACGGTGAAGCTGATTACACAATTCTTTGTGCACCGGGCTTCAAATGTGATCCGGCTATAGACGGAACAAATTCTGAAGCATGCATAGCTATTGACTATGAAGCACACACTATCATTATTGCCGGTTCTCAATATGCAGGCGAAATTAAAAAATCAGTATTCGCTACTATGAACTATGTAATGACTAAGAAAAATGTTTTACCAATGCACTGTTCAGCTAATATGGACCCTGAAACACATGAAACAGCTGTTTTCTTCGGTCTTTCAGGAACAGGTAAAACAACATTATCAGCTGATCCTTCAAGAAAATTGATTGGTGACGACGAGCACGGCTGGTCACCTGATGGCGTTTTCAACTTTGAAGGCGGCTGCTATGCAAAATGTATTAACCTTTCTGCAGAAAATGAACCTGATATTTATAACGCAATCAAATTCGGTTCTTTGGTAGAAAACGTTATTATGAATCCTGAAACAAGAGAACTTGATTTCAATGACGGTTCATTAACAGAAAATACACGTGTCGGCTACCCAGTTAATTATATTAACAACTCAGCTATTCCGTCTATGGGCGGCATTCCGAAGGTTGTTATTTTCTTAACAGCTGATGCTTTCGGTGTTTTGCCTCCGATTTCAAGATTGGACAAAAACGCTGCTATGTACCACTTTGTAACAGGTTTCACCTCTAAACTTGCAGGTACCGAACGTGGTATTACAGAACCTGTACCTACATTCTCAACTCTGTTCGGCGAACCGTTTATGCCGATGGATGCATCAGTTTATGCTAAGATGCTTGGTGAAAAATTAGACCAGTACGGAACTAAAGTTTATCTTGTAAATACCGGCTGGGCAGGCGGCAGTGCATCTTCAGGTGCTAAGAGAATGAAATTATCATATACACGTGCTATGGTAACAGCAGCTTTGAACGGTTCATTTGACAATGTTGAATTCAAACATCATGACGTATTCAACGTTGATTATCCGACATCTTGTCCGGGTGTTCCGTCAGAAATGCTTGATGCTCGTGGTATGTGGTCAGATAAAGCAGCATACGATGAAGCAGCTAACAAATTGGCTCAAATGTTCAACGATAACTTCTCAAGCAAGTATCCGAACATGCCGTCAGAAATCGTAAATGCCGGCCCAAAGTCATTAAGCAGAGTATAGAATAATTCTGTACCCTGCATTATATAAAAAAGATGTCCTGAAAATTCGGAGCATCTTTTTTCTTGACAAATTCAAAAAAATACTTAAATAAAACATAGCATAAATCATACAAAAGGTTGAGCCCCTTTGAGTGAAATTATGATACAAGTAGAATGGTAACAAGTAGATTTGGGCAGGTATTAATATAAAATGGGACTTAGTTTAACTAATTTATTTCAGCGACCATACGTAAGCGCAGACAGACAAACTCCCGTCAAAAAACGAGAGGAAGACGAACAGTCAAAAGCTGCAAATACGCAAAGAGAACAAGAACCCGGGCAAAATGCGAGAAGCAAAGGCCTGCAATATGTGGAGCAAAAAACTCCTCAATATACACCTGCTTATGAACAAAAATTTAATCTGCCGGCAGGAAGCCTATATAGCAACGTAAATATTCACCGAGCACCCCAACAGCAGCCACAAACATCATCAACAATTCAACCTGCCGTTACAAACACGACTGGACATCTTGTTGATAACCAGATAAACATTGCTCAAATACTTAAAGATTTCAGAAATACGGCAATCGCTATCGGAACACCGGATGAATTAAATGAAATTGTTGAAAATTATCTTTCTGCAATAGAAAAACAGGTTCAATCCGACAAGGTTAATAAAAAACTGATAAGAACAACAATGAACAGTGCCGCATCTGTTCTTGATAATTACATCTCGGAAACCTTAAACAAAGATTCCAAAGTTGTTGAGAATTGGGTAGATGCTCTGTTTTTGCAGGAAATTGATTTTAAATATGACGAAGGGAATATCAATGAAAGATTTTTGGTAAAATTCCCTGAAAATACAAAAGCACAAACCCCAAGACAAGAAGAATTACAGGCAACGGCACAGGAAGCTATAATTGAAGATAATCCAAAAGTTATACCGATTTCTGTTGCCGGACAAACAAACAAAACAAGCATTCCGCAGGATAAACAATTAAAATCATTGTTTATTCAGGCTAAAAAATACGCTTATGCAAACGATCCGGAAAAAGCCATTCGCTCTTTTGAACAGGCACTAAACAGAGCACTTGAAATTGATGATACGGAAACCTCCGGAAAAATTTATTATGAAGTGGGCAAAATTTATGATGACCACGATTATATTGCACAGGCGCTGAAAAGTTACAACCAGTCCGTTAAACTTTCAACCGATGAAAACGTAAAAGCAAAAGCACACTACTCTATGGCACAAATCTATGACGACGTAAACCAAATTACACCGGCTATGGATCATTATTTCAGCACGGTATCTTATGCCGGAGAAGCCGAAAATATTCCTGCACAATCTGCATCATTAACAAAAATCGGAAACATTTATACCGATATGTACGACCGTGAAGCTTTTGAATACTACGATATGGCAAGTGATTTGGCAAAAGAAACCAAAAACAAAAACCTTAACGGTTTTGTTGAATCAAATACAGCAAAAGCTTATGTAAAATTTGAAGAACCTGAAAAAGCCCTGAAATCCTATTCGCAGGCTGTCAAAAACTATACCGAAGCGGAATCACCTCTGAAAACTGCACAAAATTATCTTGGAGCTGCAGACATAATGGTTGAATTTAATAATCTGAACAAAGCCTACAACCTGTTACTTAAAGCTCAAAAATACGCACGTCAGACAGATAACGTTAATTTGATGAACGAAATTAACACAAAAATCAGTCAATTAAGAGCATATAACAGTTAGGCAGCATTTTCCTACCCCTCAGATTTATAACCAAAGTTTTTCAGGATGTTGTCTTTTTTGCGCCAGTCTTTTTCAACCTTAACTTCGAGCCCGAGGAATACTTTTTTCTCTGTAATTTTTTCCAGTTCAATACGGGCTTCCGTTCCTATTTTTTTAAGCAAATTACCGCCCTTACCTATCAAAATACCTTTCTGGCTTTTTTGTTCACAGTATATTGTTGCGTAAATCTTATCTATCTCGTCTTCTTCCATATATTTATCAACCTTGACGGCAACAGCATGCGGAATTTCATCAGATGTATTTAGCAAAATCTTTTCTCTTATAATTTCTTCGGTGACATCACGCATTGTTTCTTCCGTCACAACATCTTCGGGATACATAATTTCACCCTCGGGCAGTTTTTTAAAAATATTTTTGAGTAAAGTGTCAATATTTCTGCCTGTTTTTGCACTCACACGAACAAGAGGTAAATTCTCATCAAACAGAGTTTTGTATGTTAAAAGATTATCTTCAACTTTCTCTTGTTTTTTTATTTTATCAACCTTGTTCATAACAATGATTATAGGAATTCCAGACTGCAAGAGGTTTTTGGCAATCCATTTGTCACCTTTACCGGCCGGCTCCGAGCCATCAACCAAAAACAAAACCAAATCTGCATCGGGTACGGCGATTTTAGCCTCATCAAGCAAAAATTCACCCAGCTTGTTGAGAGGCTTATGCACCCCCGGGGTATCCACAAAAACAATCTGTCCTTCTTCGTTTGTTAATATTCCTTTGATTCGTTTTCTTGTAGTTTGAGCTTTGTCTGTTGCAATAACAATTTTCTGCCCCAAAATAGTGTTCAGCAGGGTAGATTTACCGACATTCGGACGCCCGATAATTGTAACAAATCCACATTTCATGAAGATATTGTAACATAAATTATATTATTTTTTAATAAACTAGCAAAAAATTTTACTCTCGGTTATTATATATTTAGGAAATTGTGTAGTTTTGAAATTTTTACGGGAAAATAATGAAAAATAAGAAAAACATAATACTTGCGGCGATTTTGGCAATGTTCAGCATAGGTATCACATCAGCGAACGCTAACAGCCTGACACAAATGGATATTAAAAAATCCTCTGTCGCAGATACAGTTGATGTTACTTTTTATACAACTGATGTCAATTCAAATACCGTTGTTACACGCAAAGGGAATAACAGATATGTTGTTTTAATGCCGAACGTTTCAAGCAATTCTTCGGTTACCCCAAACTTTGGCGGGCTGAAGGATTTGATAACAGATGTCAATGTTAAACACGTTGATGACGGAATCGGCGGTTACACAAAAGTAACTTTTGAAACAACAAAACCCATAAATATTAAAACACACAACGTTAAATCCGCACCGCTGACACAGGCGCAGAAAGATGCAAAAAATATTATTGCACAAAACAATACAACCCCTGCCGCAACAAGTACAAAACCACAAACAACACCGGCGGCAAGTACAACCACACAAAAACCTGCAGCCACACAACAAGCCAAACCGGCAACTACACAATCAAAACCGGCCACTGCAGCAAAACCATCATCAGCACCAAAAACAACTGCTGATACTCCAAAAACTTCTCCGAAATCAACAGTTACAAGCGTTCCAAAAACGACAATAACAAAACCGGTTGAAACAAAACCTGTAAAACAGTCTGCTGTTGAACCCAAAACGGAACAACCAAAAGTTAAAACATCAAAAAACGACTTTATTGAAAGCAACTATAAGCCTAAAATGAATTTTGACAAAGACGGCAAACGTAAGGTTGATCTTGAACCGAGAGTTTCACATCCTGTAGAAAACACATCTTCTGCAAAAACTCCGAGTACAGATCTTTTAACAGATAACGTTATTGAAACAGATAACATTTTAGATGCTGATAATGCACAAGCTCCTGTTCAGGAAAAGAAATCTTCTTTCCCGCTTCTTGTCTTATTGGCAGGAGGAACCATTGTCGGACTCGGAGCCGCTTATCTTATACTTGATGCTATTGCAAATAAATCTCAAAAAGATAATGCCAGAACTAATTCCTTCCTCAGTTTGTCTGCACAAAATCATGCAAAAAGACGCAGACAGGAATATTATGACATTGTCAATAACAAAGATTTGAGCTGGCAGGAAAAATATAAATTATACACCCAAAAAGAACAGGAATACTCTCCTGTAAAAGAAGAAGATGCTTCTTTTGTAACAAATATCGGGGCTTCTAAAAAAGCAATTCTTATGCCGCAGGAAAAAACTGCACCCGTAAAACTTTCACACGTTAAGAAAAGACAGGAAAAATCACATAATGACATCGTGAGAGAAAAATTACAGGCAAAAATTTCACAAATGGAACATTCACTCGCTCAGACTCCAACCAACACTGAGCCGGTAGAAACACCAAAAGGTGTCCAGTCCGAAGATAATTCCATAGTAAATTCAATGAAAAATATTAAACTGAAATCTTTTTCAAAACCGGTAAGCCTTAAAGAAACAACTCGTTCTTTTGCTGAAAATCCTTTTTCAAATAAAGAAACATATAAAGAAGGACCTTTTGTGAAACTAAAAGATTCTGAACTGAGTGTAAACAGAAGAAATTCGGCTTCTTCTGCAGTTAATATCAAAAATATAATTAACGGAAATAAGTATTTAACAAATAATGGGGAAACAAATATGAAAAATCAAAAAGAAAATTATCTGACATCCTCTCTTGACGAGTATCTTTCAATCCTGGATTCAGAAAGTTCAAAATCCACAAGTGTTGTAGACACTTTATCTCAGATTAAATCAGCAACACCGAGCACATCTCATTCAACCGTATCAAACCCGATTTCAAGATCAAAAGATACCTCTCTTTCAGCTTTTCACGGCGGATTGATTGTAAAATCAGGTTACAACATTGATGCTGACAGAGGAATTTATCTTGTAAATGTTGATGGTGTTTCAGCTCTTGTAGGAAGAGTTAAAGACAATATTACGATGCTGAAAAAATTCTCTCAGGTATTAGACAAACCTCTTCAGGTTCGTCCGGAAAACGACAACGTTTACATAGCAAGAGTAGGAAACTACAAATGTCTTGTTGATGTCACAAAAGATAAAATGGGAACATTAATTGAGATATAATTGAGTGCAGAAGTATAAAGGAATAGAGGTATCGCTCATAAAATTACAGGGCATACCTCTATTTATTTAAAATATGATAAAAAAAATAATTTTAATAATCTGTTTAATAATATTGGCGGGCTTTTTTATTTTAAAAAGTAATGTGAAAAACGATAATTACGTTGTCGTACAATTTGCTTCGTGGGGCTCTGAATCTGAAATCAGCATTTTAAAGCCTATGCTTGCTGATTTTGAAAAAGAAAACCCGGATATAAAAATTGATTTTATGCACATCCCCCAAAACTATTTCCAGAAGATTCATCTGCTGTATGCCTCTAATACTGCACCTGACGTCATTTTTATAAATAATCAGTATCTACCGATATATGCAAATGCAGGTGTTTTGGAAGATTTGGGAAAATACTCGGAAGAGTTTGAATTTGAAAAATATTATCCCAAAGCTCTTGCCACTATGAGTTGGAAAGCATCAACTTATGCTGTCCCGAGAGATATTTCCAATTTGGTAATCTTTTATAATAAAGATTTGTTTGACAAAAAAAATGTAAGTTATCCCCATGCCGGATGGACTTTTGAGGAATACCTTTCAAAAGCCCAAAAACTGACACAAAGACCTGACGTTTTCGGAATATCTTTTGACGAGGAGCCTTTGTTTTACCTGCCATACCTGACAAGCGAAGGATTTGACAGTATCCCGTATTATGAAAAAGTTAAAGATAACAGAGGGTTAAAATTATATGCCGACTTACGCACCAAATACCACGTTGCACCGACAAAAGATGAAATTGCGAGTGCAACATCAGCACAATTATTTTTACAGGGAAGAATGGGTATGCTGTTATCCGGCAGATGGTTAGTTCCAAAATTCAGACAGGAAGCCAAATTTGACTGGGATGTTGCGGAATTCCCGAAAATGAGTGCCGGAAGTATCGTCCCTATGGATTCTTCGGGCTGGGCAATTTCCAAAAATTCCAAAAACAAACCTCAGGCAATAAAACTTGTAAAATATTTATCTTCAGAAGAAAACTCAAAAAGATTTGCAAAAAGCGGGCTAATTGTACCGGCAAGAATTGACAGTGCAAATTCAAAAGATTTTCTTGACGGGCAAAAGCCAAAGAGTGCAAATGTATTTTTAACCGTTACGGAAACCTCAAAACCAACCCGAGTAAACGTAAATTACAGAAAAGTACTTGATGAATTAAAATCCAAAAACGAAACTCTTTTTAATAAATAGCCCTATTCCTTTCTGACAGGAATAAGAATATAAACTATTACAAGAGTTATAATAGTAACCAGCCCGACGGTTTTATATTTTATTATCAACAAAGAAACAATGACGGAAATAAGAATTGCAAGCAGTGTTCGTTTAATGACGGTTTTGACATAATTTTTTATACTTCTTTCCATTCGGTATTCTTCTGCCATAGTCCTTATATTTGATTGCTCTTTGGCCTGCATTTCGGTTACATCATCAATGATATTGTTATATTTAAGTTCTTCCACAGCCTCATAATATGTTCGGTTTACAAATCTTTCCACCAACGACAGAACAACTGTTTCGGGAGCATCATTTTTCACACAGGCAAACATTACCTCCCACATAGCAAACCAAATTTTTTGCATAACAACTTTCCAGTATTTTGGGGGAATACCGGAACGGAAAAGATCAATTTCTTTGTGAAAAGACCACTCTGCAATTATCTGGATATAAAAGCACTGACTGTCAAAATCCAGAGAATTAAATTCTTCGTTATCTTCAATAGATTGTGCCATTTTTACCGAAGCCAGCCTCATATTTTTGATAAGATAACCTTTTTGAAGTTCATTCACGTCAGAAGGAAGAGCCGGCACAACCTGTTCAATCAAACTTTCAATATAATCGGTGTATTTCTTTTTTAGCTTCTGTTCTTCCATTCTATTATTATAGGCAAATTCGCAAGATTTTTTGTCATTTAGATAGTGTAAAAATAAAAAAGACCTGAAATAAATTCAGGTCTTTTTCCTCGACTGTCAATCAAAATTTATTAAGCTGATACTGCAACTTTCATTGTTTTTTCAATGATTTCGTTGAAGCTTTCAGCCTTTAATGAAGCGCCGCCGATTAAAGCACCGTCAATATCAGACATTGACATTTGTTCTTCAATTGTTGAAGGTTTAACAGATCCGCCGTAGAGGATTCTGATAGAATCAGCAGCAGAAGAACCTGCAACTTCAGAAACAACACTTCTAATCATTTTAATTACTCTGTTAGCTTCCTGAGCATCACAAGATTTACCGGTACCGATTGCCCAAATAGGTTCATAAGCAATTACAGATTTAGCAACATCTTCTGATGAAATTCCTGACAAAGCAGCTCTGATTTGTGATGCAATCCAAGAATCTGTTATACCTGATTCTCTTTGTTCTAATGATTCACCGCAGCAGATAATCGGAATTAAACCGCCTGCCAAGATTGCTTTTGCTTTTTTGTTAATCATTTCATCTGTTTCAGAAAAATATTGTCTTCTTTCAGAGTGACCGATAATTACATATGAACATCCTGCATCTTTTAACATTTCAACTGAAATTTCACCTGTGTAAGCTCCTGAAGATTCCCAGTGGCAATTTTGTCCTGCAACATATAATTTGCTTCCACCGCAACCACAGCTGCACGGAATTTCAGAAACCTGATTGATTGATGTGAAAACCGGAGCTATCACAACTATTGGTAATTCAGGTGCACTATAATTAGATACAAATGATTTAATACCTTCATACAAAGATTTTGCTTCGCTCTGGCAAAGATTCATTTTCCAGTTTCCTGCAATAATTGGTTTTCTTGACATAATAATTCTCCTTTAATTGTACATATTTACAAGGATATTTTATCTTAAACAAAAAATCACTTCAAGTATTACAAAGGTTATACGAAAGAGGCAATTTTTATCATGTTTGTACTTTAATATTGCATGTAGGTATAAATATGGCAATAAACGTTTCAAAAATAGCAACCGAAGGCCTGAAACCGTTCAACAAATACGGTTGTCGCCTCTTGGCAAAAGATTCACAACATATATCTGTTCTAAACGCAACAAAAATTATACCTAAAAATTGTACCTACGTTGATTTCGTCAAGGTTGAAACAGAATTCGGGAAAAGTACTACCTCAATTGTTACATTTAAAGATAATTCAAGAGAAGTACTTGAACGCCTTATTACAAAAGCTGTTGATGGACGAGATGTGGAAAGCATTATTAAAACATATACTACAGACAATGATGTAGTATTTATTACAAGTAAATTCATTAAAGACGGGAAAGCTATTTTAGACAGAGAAGAAGCGTTATTTAGGCATGATATTAACGGTAAAAAAGGGCTTACCAGAATGAAGCTCGACATGAAGCCATTACCCGATGGTTCAAGAGCTGAAAATCAGGTATATGAAGAATTAATTTCGCAAGCAAGAACCAAATATCTTGAAACAACGGCTGTCAGAACAAAAGACGGCACCCTATACAACAAAACAATAAACGCAAGCAACCCCTCTATACTTGAGAACTGTGAAAACGATCCATATTTATACATAAGAAACTATACCAAAAAAGATTTTGCCCAATCCGCTTCTTATTATGCTGCGAAAAAACAAGGGGTTGATGCGGGTAAAGATTTTTCAGATGTGAAATTAGACGGGTGCATGGGTTTGTATCAAAATAGAACAAAAAGAGTACTTGTGGACAGCACTCAGGGTAATAAAATTGACATGGTAAATACTCTAAACCATGAATATAGACATAAGCTGCAATTTGATTTAATTTCAAGAATTCAACGCAGTCTGCTTAATATATTCAGAAAACCGGAATACAAAGTCATACTTAATTCAAAAGAAAAAGCTCTGGCTAAAAAATATTGGTTTGCGGAAATGATATATCCTTCAACAAATTCAACCGGTCGAAGATACAAAAACAATTTGCTGGAAGTTGATGCAAGAGCGGCCGGAGATATTGCAAAAAGCGAATATCGTTTTTGGTCAGAAAGATTAGCCAAAACATTTGGTATCCCTCAAAAAATGGTGCATAATGTAACTATTGAAGACCAAATCCGTGAATTAACCGACAGAGTTGCAAGAATGAGAAGGCTTCACATAATTGAATTGCCAATAAATTATACTGAAAAATTATAATCTTTTAATAATTATTTTTTTGCTTCCTGTTCTCTGTATTGAGCAGTGCCCGGAAATTCGTTAGAGCCTGTTCTCCATTTTGTAATCAGATATTGTGTTTTCGGAATTATTGTAGATAAGAACAAGGCTGACGTTACAAAACCAGCACCCCAGTTAAGTGCATTCCACTTGAAGTTTGATTTGGAAGCCTTATTCAGAACTTCTTCGGTTATTTCAGTCAGATTCTTTTCTTTAGCTTTTGCAAGAATTGATTTTACATAATCAACAAGTTCAGCCTTGTAAGTATCCAAATCTTTTTGGGCAACAAACTTGTATTTGTCCATAAAATCTTTGCCGAATTTGTTTTTATAGAATTCTTTTAAGAATTCAGGATTATTTATATGACCGCCTGCCAGAATGTCTTTAATCTGACCTTCTGTTAAGATTGACATTCCTTTTATTTGCGGCTGCAATTCGGACATTTGGTCTGCAATTTTTGAAAGTTCCTCAAATCTTGCACCGTATTTTGCATCATCCTTAAGCAAAGCTTTAAATTCATCAAGAGAAATAATTTTAATTTTTTCTCCTTTTAATTCTGCCTTAATCGCATCCGGAATTTCTGCCGCTTCACCAAACATTTCTTTTTCAAATTTTTCCACATTAACTGATTTTGCAGCACCTTCCGCTGATATCCCCACATCATCAACATAAGACTGCATATATTTTGTTGCAAAATCGGCAGAAACCGGATCTAACCTTTTCGGATTTCCATGTTGTTCGGCTTTATTTAACCATTTATTCAGGTTGGACATATTGAACATGTAGAAATAAATGGAGCTCAAATCTCTGAACAGAATCTCAACTCTTTCATCATTATTTCTTGCGGAAATTGCTCTGCCTGAAGCTGTTCCGACATCAACAGATAAAAGTTTATAGTTTCTGTTGCTTTCAAATTTATCTGCAAGAGTAAGCATATTCATACCGAATGAAACATCCCTGTTGTCATTGGTATTGTTTACAAAAGAATCCATAGACGGTCTTGATACCGCATTATTATTTTGTTTTGCATCATCTTGCTGAGGTTTATTTCTGTGATACCAACGTGTGATTGATTGGTTGATTTTCGGCAAAACAAACCCTATAAATGCGTTTGCGATAAGTACACTTGAAATAACTTTGGCAAACTTGAATTTTGCCATTGTATTTTCCAGAATCTTGGCACCGTCTAATGTTTTTTCATGTTCCAAATAGTTTCCAAGAGGATTACGTACATCGTCACTTGCAATCGCAACATTGATTTTTTTGAGTTTTAACAGTCTTTGACCTAATCTTTCAAACAGAGCATTTAACGCCGTAACGCCGCCCAGCCAGAAGACTGCACCAGAAAACTCTTCTGTTATTCTTTCTCTTGCCTCGTCAAATCCGCCACGCTTATATGCCTGATAAGTTCTCCCCGCTTCAACAAAAGCTTCCAGCGCAATTACAGGCAAGAAACCGTCGCTTGCCATTTGTTTTACGAAGTTTCTTGAGATTACGTGGTTTGTATTTGCTGTGGGGATTCTTATTGACATGATTTTACTTTCGTTCCAATAACTATTTAATAACACTCAACATTCTTTTTTGCCCCATGATCGCAGTTTTTTAATATTTTGTTACAAAAAATCCGTTTTTTTGAGCGCAAGAAATTTTTTGTTTTGTTTTTGGTATCATGGAGATGTAGGAAAAACCATGATAGACAGAATAACACCAAATACTGTAAATACCCCAAGTTTCGGACATAGCGACAGAACAAATATGAACCGAAAACAAAAAACTGTTGTTACTGCATCTGCTATTGCCGGAATGACACCTGTCATTATGGTTTTGGCTAAGAAAAAAGGGTTTTCTTTAAATCCGAAAAATATAATTGGAACACCAATTAAAGATTGGGCTATTTTTAAATATTCTCCTGCAGAAAAAGCTATTGATTTTGGGAATCCCGTAAATATTATAGCAACTGCCCTTGGCTCTGTTGCCGGAGGTTTTGTAGGCGGTTCAATTGTAGATAAACAAAATGTCAAAGCGAAAAAACGTGAAGTTCTGAACCAGATTTTGGGAAATGTACTTGTTCCTATCACAACCGTATGGCTTGGTTCAAAAGTCTTCAACAAATACCAATATCGCCTTGAAGAAGGAATGCCTCAAATTAATTCTCTGAATAAATCCGCTAAAGTTTTCAACAAAATTCTCAAGAAAATTCCACAAGCCACAGCAACATTAGCAGCTTTGGGTGTCGGAATATTTCTGGGTAATAGAGTTTCAAATTATATAAATGAAAAAATCTATCACAAAAAAGTGGACAGAAATATAAGAGCAACAGATTTTGCCCCTCACGTAGACGATATATGCATGGCAACAACTATGATGAGCCCAAATAGCACTTTCGGACAAAAATTGGGTAAAATTATTCCGTTAGCTCTTGTTGTCCCCGGATACCAAACAGGTATTGCTCAAGATATTGAAGTTTAAATCTTTCTTGTAACATTTCTTCATGTTTCATGAAAATTATTTGCCTGAATATTGTTAATGTAATATGATAGTTTTGGGAATGTTTTTTTATAGGGATAGATAAAAGATGATAAAAGACACTATGAAAGAGAGAACTTTAACACCACAAGAGGTTAGAACTATTTTGAAAGCAGACAACAGAGAGATTGTTGATCTTTGCAAAAAGGCTGAAATCAGACCGAGAAAAAATGCAAAAGGTCATACATATTTTTCTTATGATGAAGTAAAAAATCTGAGAAAAATTCAGGCTCAGGTAAAAGAAGGGGTTACAAATCCTATTTCTTCAAGAGTTCCCGCTTTGGTCGGAGGTTCTTCAGTATCAGGAAGTACTGCTGTTAGCAGTATCTTAGCGTCATTACAAAATTTGGAAACAAAACTCAGCGACAGAATCGCAAAAGTTATTGATGAAAAACTTGAAGGTATGGATGACGTTGTAGTTGAACTTATTCGTTGCAAAACTGATAACGAAACATTGAAACAAAAAATTGTTGATTTGAACAAAGAAGTTTATCAGCTTAAAAATGAATTGAATAGCTACAGACCTGTTGCATTAGGGTTTTATAAGAAAAAAGAAGTATACGTTTGGGAATAATCTCATATGACCATATTTGACGTATTCACACGTTAGTGTGAATATACAATGTGCTACTAATTTATGAGGAGAAAAGTATGGCAGAGGCACCTACTATAAGCGATGAAAGAAATAAAGCTTTAAAATTAGCTATTGAAAAAATTGAAAAAGATTTTGGTAAAGGTTCAATAATGAAACTTGGCGATAAGGCCACCGTTAATGTTGATGCAATCCCGACAGGTGCATTGTCACTTGATGTTGCATTAGGAATTGGCGGAGTTCCCCGCGGACGTATTATTGAAATTTACGGGCCCGAATCTTCCGGTAAAACAACTCTTGCGCAACATATTGTTGCCGAATGCCAAAAGAAAGGCGGAATTGCAGCGTTCGTTGATGCAGAACACGCACTTGATCCTGAATATGCAAGAAATTTAGGGGTAGATGTTGATAATCTCCTTATTTCTCAGCCGGATACAGGAGAACAAGCTCTTGATATCACAGAAGAACTTGTACGCTCCGGAGCTGTTGATATCGTAGTTGTAGACTCTGTTGCAGCCCTTGTTCCAAAGGCTGAAATTGAAGGCTCTATGGAAGATCAGCAAATGGGCTTGCAGGCTCGTTTGATGTCAAAAGCTTTGAGAAAACTGACAGGCATTATCGGTAAAACTAATACCACCGTTATTTTCATCAACCAATTACGTATGAAAATCGGTGTTATGTACGGAAACCCCGAAACCACAACCGGTGGTAACGCTTTGAAATATTATGCATCTGTCCGTATGGAAATCAGACGTACAGAAGGTCTGAAGGGCGAAGACGGAGATATCGGAAACCACGTCAGAGTAAGAGTTTTGAAAAACAAGGTTGCTCCTCCGTTCAGAACTGCAGAATTTGATATCGTATTTGGTAAAGGTATTTCCAAAGTCGGAAACATTTTGGATGTTGCCGTAAACCTTGATATTATCAATAAAGCAGGTGCGTGGTTCAGTTACAAAGAAGAAAAACTCGGTCAGGGCAGAGAAAAAGCAAAAGAATATCTGGAAGAAAATCCTGACGTCTTAGCAGAAGTTGAAAAACTCGTTCGTGAAAAGTTAGCACAGAACTAGCAACAAATTTAATTACTAATTTTTAGTAAAACAGTCTCCAAGCGTTGTTTGTCGTGAAGATACCACCAGCCAATCAAGGCTTCGAAGGCTGTTGCCTGACGATATTCGGACTGCATATTGCGTCTGCCGACAGGTATTGGCAGATTTCTTGCTCTACGCACCAAATCCGATTCTTCTTCGGTCAAATCGTTTTCGATTTTTTGCAATAATTCGCACTGATGGTGTGTATTTACCAAATCTGTTGTCAGTTTATGCAGATTTTTGGCGTTATTTGTCATAAGAATTGTTTTTTCTCGAATGTACAATTCCCATACTGCATCACCCAAATATGCGTAATTTCGTAAATTTATATTATTTTCCATATCAAAATCTTACTACAAATTTCAATAAATTACATCAAAAAGAGGATACCACATTTTTTACAATCATATAGAATTGTGCTACAAGGGGAAATCTTGATGAAAAAAATAATAATAATATTGAGTATACTCGTTTTTATAAATATCTTAATAATCACTGTCAGCAAAGTATTTGCTCAGGAAGCAGGAATAAATTCCACAATGCTTAACACCCTGCAAACAATTTCAATGTAGGACTTTACGATGAAAAAATTTATTTTATTACTTTTAACATTATTTATATCTTCTCAGGCATTTGCATACAACTATGATCCAAAGTTCAAAAAGAACTTTTATGATGAATTTGTTGCAAATTATTTTCAGACACTGCAGCAAAGCCTTTTGAATAACAAGAATTATAAAGACGAAAGTGCATATCAATACGTATCAACCCTGAGGGCCAGACTGAACCGTAAAGACCTTGAAAATACAACCTGGGGCTGCGTTTCTCAATATTCAGAAGAACAAATGGCAAAGTCAAAAGATTTTACGGAAAAATGTTTCGGGAAATGGTCTCAAAAATTTATGTTTGAACAAAATGCAGATACAATAAGCATTTTAAAAATCAAATAACCTCTTTTATATTTTGTGATAATATTATGTTGTTATGATAGAAATTTTTGATTCCAAAACGCAGGATATACTGAAATCTTTGGAAAAAACTCAGAAAGAATTTTGGAATATCTCCCGCGTGACAGCCGAATTTTTATACAATTTAATAGTTACATCAAAATCAAAAAATGTCCTTGAAATAGGCACATCTAACGGATATTCCGGGATTTGGCTCGGAAAAGCTCTCAAAAAAACAGGGGGTAATCTGACAACTATCGAGTTTTATGATAAAAGACTCGATATTGCAAAAGAAAATTTTAAACAGTGCGGTGTTTCGGACATTATAGATACAAAACAAGGTGACGCAGCAACAATTATTGAGTACTTGCCGGAAGATTTTAAAATAGATTTTGCATTCGTAGATGCGTGTAAAAAAGAATACATCGATTTCTTCCGATTGATAGCACCCAGAATGAAAGTCGGAGGATACCTTGCATGCGACAATGTCATTTCGCATGCCGCAAAAGTTCAGGATTTCTTGGAAGCAATAAACTCAAATCCCGACTGGGAAAATGTTGTTTTACCACTGCCGGCAGGACTTTCTTTAGCAAAAAAAATAAGATAAGGAGAAATGATATGAGTGAAGATTGTATTTTTTGCAAAATTATTAGAGGGGATTTCGGAACAGAATTTGTTTACGAAACCGAAAACACCGTTGTTTTCAATGATATAAACCCGAAAGCTCCTATTCATATGCTCGTTTGCCCCAAATTTCACGTTGCATCCTTAAATGAACTTGAAGATAAAAATCTTATGGCAGAGCTTTTGCAAACGGTAAAAGACGTGACTAAAAAAATCGGACTTAAATCATATAAAACTCTTATAAACACCGGAAAAGAAGCCGGACAGGAAGTTTTTCACCTGCATATCCATGTGCTTGGAAATAAATAAAATATTTTATCCTGTAAAAAATTAAAGTTTTTCAAAAAGTTGCCGTAATATAAATTATCGTAAAAGATTAGGAGACGAATATTATGGTAAAAGGTATTGACGGAAACGAAAACGTTATTAAACTTAAAGGTCAAAAACAGACTATTGATGCAGGCAAATTGGAAGGTTTGAAAAAAACCAAGAAAAACGAGGTTATTTTCAACAAGTTTGACGAGAACAAAGACGGCACTCTTGACACAAGAGAAGCCAACAACATGCAAACTTGGCTGAAAGAAACTGCCGGAAACACTAAAATGTCAAAAAGAGAGATGAAAAAGGCAACAAAAGATAAAGAATCTTTTGAGGCTCTTTCAAATCTTGCAAAACAACAAAAAGATCTTGTTGAAAACAATGAATATACAGAAATAAATGACCGTGTAAAAACACACGTCGTTAAAGACGAAAAAGGTATTTCAAAATTTGATGAAACCGAAGATAAAGAAGGTACTATTACCGAAGAATATGATGACGGTACAAAAAAAGTTAAATACAAAGACGGCTCCTATGACGAAATAGACAAAGACGGTACCATTACCAAATTCAACGAAAACGGTGACAAAACAGCCGTAATAAAGGACGGAAAAACAACAACTTTCTCCGGCAACAAAACTACTGTTAAAGATGAAAAAGGCGAAATTATTGAAGAAACAGAAGTTGAAGACGGAAAAGAAATCAAAAACACCTATGAACGTGAAGACGGAAAAACCATAAAACGCCAAACAACAAACGGTGTTTTGGATTTTATTACCGTTTCACAAACAGATGACGGGCATACAATAGATACAACTTTTGAAACTGAAGAAGATATGAAAAATAATAAACCTTCAAAAGTAGTTAAAGATGCCCAAAATGATGCATTAAAAACAACTACAACATATACCTATTTGGATAACGGCAACGTGAAAATTGAAGTTACAAATGCAAAAGGCGAAGTAACTACAACTTATCAAAATGACAAAGGTGAAGAAATTGAAAACCCTGAAGAACAAACAACATATACCGTTCAAAAAGGCGACAGCATAACAAAAATCGTTAAAGACGCTCTCAAAGCTCAGGGTATAGAAAATCCGACACCGGAACAACTGAGAAAAGCAAAAGCCGCATTCTTGGAAATGAACAAAGATTTGGTTAAAATATACAACGGTGTAAAACAAGAATGGAAGGGTAATAAATTCTTCTATCCCGATGATGTTGTAAAAATCCCAAGGTTTGAAAAACCGGAAAAGCCTGAGAAACCCGAACAGCCTGAACAACCGGAAAAACCGGAAAATGCTAATGAAGAAAATATTGTTAAAACGGTAAAAATACCAATACAAGACGTTATACCGGAAATTACTCCGGAGCAGCTGGACGAAATCCGCAAAATTGCAAAACAACCAAAAATCAAGCCGGCTGAATTAAGAGAAGCCATTATATCAAAACTTGACGTGACCTTTGACGTTGATGTAAATAGCGGTAAAATCGTTGTAAAAGACAAGGACGGAAAGGTTATAAAAGAATTTGAAAGACCGGCAGAAGAATAAAAATTGAAAAGATATTTTTATATGATAGTATAAATGGGTGCATATAATATGCACCCATTTTTTATGAAAGGGAAGTTAAATATGAAAAACGGAATAGAAAACGGTTACTATCACGAAATTACCCCCGGAGGTTTCGGAATTGCAATAAAAGCAGGAAAAGTATTATTCTCTGATAACTCACCGTTCCAAAAAGTAGAAGTGTTTGAAACAGAATCTGATTTGGGCAGAGTATTAACACTTGACGATTTGATGATGACAACAGAAGGAGATGAATATCATTACCACGAGATGATAGCACACATTCCTATGATGCAGCACCCATGCCCGAAAACCGTACTTGTAATAGGCGGCGGCGATGGCGGAACAATCAGAGAAGTTTTGAAACACAAAACCGTTGAAAAGGCCGTTTTATGTGAAATTGACGGAATGGTTATTGAAGCTTGTAAAAAATATCTTCCGACTATTTCATGCAAACTTGATGATCCTAAAGTTGAAATTCTTGTTCAGGATGCAATTGAATATATGAAAAATAAAAAAGACGAATTTGATATAGTTTTGATTGATTCAACAGACCCAATGGGCCCCGGTGAAGGTTTGTTCACTGATGAATTTTACACCAATGTTAAAAATTCTCTCAAAAAGGGTGGTATAATGGTTGCCCAGTCAGAATCCCCGTTTGCCCAAAAAGAATCTGTCCAGAAAATGTATAAACAACTTAAAAAAGTTTTCCCGACAGTTGCAACATACACATCAAATATTCCGACATACCCTGGTGGGTACTGGGCATGGGCATTTTGCTCCGTTGAGGTTAAACCTTTGGAGTATTTTAATGAAGAACGTGCTGCGGAAATTATTCCGACCTGCAAAATCTACAACAAGGATTATCACAATGCCCGTTTCGCTTTGCCGAATTATTTGAAAGAATTGTTGTAAATTTTATGATATAATGATTTTATGGCAATTGTATTAGATGGAAAAAAGTTAAGAGACAGGCTTCTTGAAGGGCTTAAAACAAAACTTGACGGGTTTGACAAAAAACCCACTCTTGTTGTGATTCTGGTAGGAGAAAACCCTGCAAGTAAAATTTACGTCAATAACAAGAAAAAAACTGCCGAAAAACTCGGTATAAATTCCGTTGTAATAAACTATCCGGAAAATGTTACCGAAAAAGAACTTTTGAATAAGATTGAAGAATTAAACAACGACAAAGAAGTTACGGCTATTCTTGTTCAGCTGCCCCTTCCGAAACATATTTCAAAAGAAAATGTCATGAATACTATAATTCCGCAAAAGGACGTTGACGGATTTACGCCGTACAATGTCGGTAAACTTTTTTCCGGAGAAGAACCAATTGTATACCCCTGCACACCAAAAGGTGTTTTGTTATTACTTGACGAATACAAGATTGATTTAGACGGCAAACACGCTGTTGTTGTCGGACGCTCAAACATTGTCGGACGTCCTATGTCCCAGATGCTTTTAAATCGCAACGCAACAGTAACCATATGCCACAGCCACACAAAAAATCTTGCCCAAATAATAAAAACTGCTGATGTAGTAGTGTCAGCAGTAGGGAAAAATATTATAGAAGGGGAAATGTTAAAATCTGATTGTGTGATTGTAGATGTCGGAATTTTCAAAGATGAAGACGGGAAAACCCGAGGAGACGTAGACTTTGAAAGTGCTTCCAAAACAGCATCTTACATATCACCTGTTCCCGGTGGTGTCGGCCCCATGACTATTACATCATTGATGCTGAACACCGTTGAGCTGTTTGAAAAAAGCTCAGTCTAGGTCTAGCCGCCTGAAGCTAAGTTAAGCGTACAACTTGATTTGATGTTGTTGTTTACTAATGTCTTCAAGCCTGAAATTTCGTTTTCAATCGCAGTAATCTGTGATTCTACAGAATCTTTTTCAGTACTCAATTGATCATCTAAGTTTTTGTAGTAGATGTAATCTGCGTCCTCAGTGCAATCTTCATCGGCATATTCTCTTTCTATCTGAGCCATTTGTGAAGCTGCAATATGTATCTGATTTGATATAGATACAAGTTGGAACTGTAAAAAGTTTTTCTGCAAAGTCAGTAAACTCTTTTGACTTGCTAATGCTAAAAATGCCATATCTCGTCTCCTTATTTAATTAATTGTAAAATCTCTCTTGTATATATAAAGTTTTTTGATATTGTTCAATTTCAGCATGTTTTATTTTTGTTACATTTGTTTACATTGTCCGTAAAAACCTTTAGCCAAGTGCGTTTTAAAAGTTAAGCGGGACGGCTTATAAAAGTCGTCCCACCTCATTATTACTAACAATATGAATTTTTTATATTTATAACGTGTGATAGTATTTCATATAATCTGACAAAATCTGTGAACTTGTGGCGTTCGCAAGATTAGCCTTAATAACCTGATCTTTATCGCTTGAGGTTTTATTATCTACTTTTGAAACATCATCATTTTTCGGATTCATCTCCTGCTGCCTTTGGGCTTCCTGAACCTGTTCTATAAACTGTTCAATCTTTGCCATAACTTGTGCATGAAGCTTTACATCGCCATCAAAAGATCCTGTTGATTGTACACCTGCCGTATCCAAATCTTCCAGAATTTGTTCCCATTGGGAATAGTTTGTAATAGATGTACCTTGGGCCTGCGCTGCTGCCTGTGCTTTGCGCAATTCATCAACTGATTTTATATCATCAACGTTGTCCATACCCATAATGAACTCTCCTTATATCTTTTCATATAATATAAAAATTTTATGATTTTGCCAATTTCAAGGTATCAATTTTTCGTAACAAATATTAATAATTAAAGTGGTTAAAGACTTTATTTTCCACATCTTCTTTTGAGTAATGTCTCTTTTCGCCATTAAATATCAAATCAACACCAAGACCGAATTTTACCTTGCCTATTTTTGTTCCGCCAACATTATATTCCTCAGGAACTACTGCAACTATTCCGTAATCTTCACCCCCAAAAAGAACCATATTCTGCCAATTTTCAAATTTTTCAATATTTTTATCGTACGAAATTTTGTCAAAATCAACCTCTAACAAAACACCACTTTCATTTGCAATCGCGGATAATGCATCCATTAACCCGTCAGATGTATCCATCATCCCATAAGGCTCTTTTACCATACCGGAAACCTTTAGTGCAAATTCGCCCTGTATTTCAGGTTCAAGGTGTGCTTTTACAAATTCGTTGTTGCTGTAATCTCCCTTTTTCAACAGGGAAAGACCGGCGGCAGATAAACCATGCAGACCGGATACAACAACTTTGTAGCCTTCTTTTGCGTTTGAACGGGAAGAAATATTTCTTTCATTCGTTTTCCCAATCACACATATTGATACAAAAACCCTGTCAGCACCTGTAATATCCCCGCCAACAACCTTTACATCTCCGCAGGCACTTTTTATACCTTCATAAAATTCTTTCACAAAATTTTCATCTTTATCTTTTGGCAAGGATAGAGATATAGTCATATATTTTGGCTCGCTTCCGCTTGCGTAAACATCGGAAAGATTGACCATAGCCGATTTATAACCTAATTGTTTCGGAGTCATGTATTCAAGAGAAAAATGTACGCCTTCCACCAGACTATCCTGTGTTACAACAACCCCCAAGTCCTTTAAATACGCACAATCATCACCGATATATTCAGAACCGATAATATTTTTTATTACATCAATTAATTCTTTTTCTCTCATGACTAAACTATATCATGTTCAAGGAGTGAAATAAATTCTTTCACAAGAGTTTCTTTCCACTTTTTGCCGGAATCGGATTTGATAATTTCCAAAGCATCTTTGCTTGACATTTTTGCTCTGTACGGACGCTGTTCAATCAGAGCAAAATATTCGTCAATAATAAGTATTATTTGTGATGTAATCGGGATATCGTTTTCAGACATTTTGCTCGGATAACCTGTGCCATCCCAATTTTCATGGTGGTGCTCAATAATAGGCAAAACATCCTGAATATACGAAATCGGCTTTAAAATCTCTCTGGCTGCAATTATCGGGTGATTTTTAATCTTTTCTCTTTCTTCTTCTGTCAATGGAGTTGGTTTTTGGAGCAGCTCATCCGGAAGCATAAGATTACCGATATCATAAAGCAAAATTGCAATTCTTAAGTTATCTATTTCAGATTTTGGAACATCAAACCTTTTTGCAAGGCTTACTGCCATTTGTACTTTATTTTTTATGACACCTGATGTGTGCATCGGATTATACAATTTGGTGAGCATATCAGCAACAGTATACAGAGATTCTTTTGAAACCTCATCTTTATTTGCCGGAGCTTTTAATTTCATACACAATTCTTTTGAAAGATGTTTCGCTTTCGGTATACGGTTTTTAGATAAAATATCAATAAATGTATTGATAGCAATTTCCTGCCATGATGTTTCGTTAATATTTTGCGCAAGAGTAACTCTGTTTCTGCCGTTGCGTTTTGAAGCATACATAGCCTGATCTGTTAATTCAAGTACTTCTTCTATATTGTCACTGTGCTCAAGATATGTTGCGACACCCAAAGAACCTGTGATATGACCGATTGTATCTATTTTAGCTTCTTCTATTGATTTACGAATTCTCTCTGCGGCAACCATTGCACCTTCCGAACCGACACCGGGCAGCAAAACGTTAAATTCTTCCCCGCCGATACGTGCCGGAACATCGACAGAACGAGCGTTCGCTTTTAATACATCGGCAATAGTTTTTATCGCCAAATCTCCAAAGGTGTGACCGTATGTATCATTGATTTTCTTTAAAAAGTCCAAATCAATCCCAATGATTGAAAACGGTTGTTTTATACGTTTTGTACGCTGAACTTCTTTATCCAGAGCTTCCTCAAAATATCTTCTGTTATAGAGTCCTGTCAGAGCATCCGTAACAGCCTGTTCTTTCACTGCTTGGAATAGGTCTGCAATAGTAATTGCGAGTTCAATCTGTTTTGCAAACATTCCCAGAAAATCCATTTCGGCACTCGCCAATTCTTCACGGGATGAAAATACACAAAACCATCCGAATTCTTTTTTCTGCACATGCAAAGGCACAACAATTATTGATTTAACCGGTTGATTTGTAATAACAGCCTGTATGGTTTCATCATCCACTTCCGGCAAAATAGATTTCAACGATAAATCTATTGATTTTGACTGAATAATTGCATCTTTACGCATTGCATCAGCAAAAATACCGTCAGACGCATATGTTAATTTCCTTGTCTGAATTGCGGGAGAACCTATTATATTGTTCAATCTGTTAATAAGTCCGTCATTTGATTGTGCAATTATATGAAGATATTCACCACTAACATCTTTATATTTTCTTATAATTGAACAGTGCATATACCCAAGTTCACCTTGAGTACTGTTTACAATAGCTTCCAAAACGTTTTCCAAAGGGGTAGAAGAATTCATCATATCAAGTATGTGCTGCTGAGTAAACATACGTTTGTTCGCATCGTTT